>JAAZPG010000096.1 GCA_012797375.1 Acidobacteriota bacterium | reverse complement strand
GGCGGCCCCGGTTCTCACGGCCGGACCGCGGGCCGGCGAAACAACCGTCGCCGTGGCCGGAGCCGACCCGGACTGGGCGGGAAAAACACTCTGCCTCTACGACCGGACCAGGGGGGAAAAAGCGGTTATCCTGGAGGCCGTCGGCGGAATCCTGACGCTGTCCTCTCCCTTGGATTGCGATTACCGGATCCCGGAAGCCTCCGCGGCCGTCCTCCAGACGACGTCCCTCTTCTTGGACGCGGGGCAAGGAGTCCTCCGCCGTAAATCCGATTCCTCGTCCGCCCAGCCGCTTCTGGAGGACGTCCATTCGTTCACGTTTATCTATGACTCTGAAACCTGCCTGGCCGAGGCGCGCCTTTCTCTCGCCTCCGCCCCGGAGGAATTCCATGCCCTCAAAATCCTGGCCCGAAACGCCCTGCTCGGAAAAATGCGCTGACGGCCGGATCACCGGACGGACCGGCTCGATCACGATGGGCGTGGTCTTCGCGTCCTTCCTGATTTCAACCCTCGGCCTCGGCTTATGCCTGTTGACCTGGACGTACCGCCAATGGAGCGCGTATAAAAGCGACGCCGTTCTGATTCGGGAAGCGGCCGAAAACGGCGCCCGGGCCGGACAGGCCGCCTTGGACGAGATCCTCGCCGGCCGGCCGTTTCCCCTCATCCTGGCTGAAGGGGAATATGAAGCCCTCCGGGCCGCCACCTTGGCCGGGGAAACGGACGCCGTGGCCGCTGCCCTGGGAACGGGCTTGCCGCTGACCGCCGCGGAAACGGCCGGAGGATGGGAGTGGTCGTCGGAAACGGAGTTCCGGTCGGTTCGGGTGGCCGATTCCGAATCCTTTTTCGGAGCCGCCTTCGCCGCGACGATCGAAGCCCGGGGGCGGCTGAGCCGCCGGCCTCAAAACAAAAGGACCGCCTTGGATCTCGGCTTATCCCTCATGGCCGGCCGCGTTCCTTTATCTTCTTTCCCCTTTCTGCTGGCCGGCGAAAACGGACCGGAAAACGCGGCCGCGCTTCTGGCCGAAGGGCGCGTCGTTCTCGCCCCCCCGGAATCGGGAAGCGCCTCCCCGCTCCCGGCGGCGGCCGGCCTTCCCTTGATTCCGACCGATCCGGAACCTCTCGTGGCCGAGGCGTTGAGAATCAAGATCTTCTCCCCCGACAAGCTGACCGTCCTCCAGCTCCGACGGGCGCTGGGCCTGCCGCTCGTCGATGAACCGGTCCCCGACGGCGTGTATCTCGCGGTCAGCGAGGCCGTCCCCGGCGGCATCTTCATCCAAGGCGACGTGGACGAAATGATCCTGGCCGCCGGCGACGGCCGCCAGCATCTCCAAGTCCGCCTCGAGGAGGGGCTATGGCGGATGATCTTCAGCCCGGCCGAGGACGTCCTGGAAATGACCGGACCGGACGGAATTCCAAGCCTCGGCCGGGCCCCGCTTCCGGTCGTCCTGATCAACGGGAGCGTCGCCTCGCTCGGAGGAGGACTCATCGAGGCGGATGGAACTCTGTCTCTGACGGACAGCCCCGACGCGCCCTCCCTCTTGGCCGGATTGTCCCTGACGCTCGTTTCCGCGGGGGAAATCGTCATCTCCACTCATTTAATCCAAGACGGCGTCCGGTGGAAGGACGGGATTCCTTATCTCAAGGACGCGAGCACCCAGTTGTTCATCTACGCGAGCGGCCGGGATCTCGTCACCGGCGCCCGGGCGGACGGCCGGATCCGCGTCGCCGCCGAAGCGCCGGCCGGCTTGCATCTCCAGGCGTCCCTCACCGCCCGCGACGGCGTCCGTCTCGAGGGAACCCGCCACGAGGTCACCGTCTCCGGAGGCCTCCAAGCCTCCGGCCTGGAAACGGCCGGCGCCCTCCTGACGATCCGGCCGGACGACCGGTTGACGTCGGACCTCGCCGACGGAGCCAGCTCCCCCCGGGCCGCCGTCCCGGTCCTTTTTATCAGCGGCCGGGAAATCCTCCAATGGACCGACCGATGACCGGCCGAGGATTCACCTTGATCGAAGCGGTCCTCGCCCTGGCGATCCTCGCGGTCATCATCACCGCGGCCTCGCTGTCGTTTCTCAACCTCGCGGCGAAATACCGCCTGGAGAAAGCGGTCGGAGAAGTCCGGACGGCCCTCGTTTCGGCCCGGGCCAAATCCATCCTGAACGGACGCCGATTCAGGGTCCGGTTCGGGGCGGATTTCTACAGGATCGAAACCTACGATAAAAATTCCGGCCTTTGGCTTCCCGACGCCTCGGCCGGAATCGAAGGAGCGGCCGTGACGGCCAACAATGCTCCCGTGTTCACCCCGGAGGGCGGCGTGACGAACATGGCGACGATCAAGATATTCAACGGCTGGGGCGCGTACAAAATGACCCTGGCCATCACCGGGCGGATAAAAATCGCGCGCCTTCCCTCCTGAGCGCCAGGACCTCTCGAGCCGTCCCCTTCATCCGCGGAATCCGTTCACTCCGCCGCCAGATCACCCCGGGCGAGCGTATCGAGACCGCTTTCCCCCGGCCCCGTCGCCCCAAGAAGCTAAACTCATGAAAAAAGCGGAAGTTTTCATGCCGCCTTGACACAAATCCATTCTCCCGATTGAATATTTCGGGGCATCTGCGATATAAAGAATGGTTATTAATGAAATTTATTTATGGAGGCTTCCCTTGACAAAGCCCCTTCCTCTTTTCATTTCCATTTTGACCCTGGCGGCGGCCGCGTCCGTTCCGTTTCTCGCCGCCCAGGAACCCTACAAGACGCCGCCGAAGGAAATCGTCGACATTTTGAGCGCGCCGCCCACGCCGCGCGTTCTGCTGAGTCCCGGAGGCGACCGTCTGCTGCTGATCGAAAGCGAAAGCATGCCGTCGATCGCAACCCTGGCCCGTCCCTTTCTCCGGCTGGCCGGGATGCGCTTGACACCGGCTGACAACAGCCGGCAGATGACGGTTTTCGACACGGCCTTGACTCTGAAGACGATCAAGGACGGGAAAGACCAAGGCATCGAGCTGCCGGCGGGAATCAAGCTCGCCCGCCCGGCTTTTTCCAGCGACGGCCGTTGGATCTCCTTCGCCCGCTTCCTGGAGAACGGCGTCGAGCTCTGGGTCGCCGAGACGGCCACAGGCAAGGCCAGGGCGCTCACCCCCCCGCGTCTCAACCTGGTGCTGAGCGGGATCGCCTGGATGCCTGGAAACCGGAAAATCCTCGTCCAGATGATTCCCGGCGACCGGGGACCGGCGCCCGTCGAGCCCCGCGTTCCCGTCGGCCCGACCATCCAGGAATCCGGCGGGCGGCAAGTGAAAGTCGCCACCTACCAGGATCTGCTGAAAAACCCTTTTGATGAAGAGCTTTTCGAATACTACGCGACGGGCCAAATCTCGCTCGTTGACGCGGTTTCGGGGCGGATCGAGCCCCTCGGCGCGCCCGGCGTGTTTCTCTCGATCACGCCGTCGCCCGACGGGCGCTATCTTTTCGTCGACCGCCTCAAGCGTCCCTTTTCCACCAGCGTCCCGTATTACGACTTCGCCCATTCGGCCGAAATCTGGGATCTTTCGGGAAACGCCGTGAAGGTCTTCCCCGATCTTCCCTCAGGAGAAAACACGCCCATGAACGGCGTCCCGACGGGGCCGCGGGAGTTCTCCTGGCAGGCTCGAAAACCGGCGACGGTTCTGTGGGTCGAGGCGCTCGACGGCGGGGATCCAGAACAAGCGGCGGAGTTCCGGGATAAAATCATGGCCCTGGACGCGCCGTTTTCCGGAGAGCCGCGCGAGGTCTTGAAGACCGGAAAACGATACGAAGGCTTGGCGTATTTCGAAACGCCGGGGCGGGCCCTGGCCTATGAAGTCGAGTCGAAAGCGTACCGGCGGGTGATCCGTCTGGTCGATCTCGATCATCCCGAGACGGCCCCCCGCGTCCTCTTCGATCTCGACGTCCAGGACGCTTATGCCAATCCCGGCGATCCGGTCATGACCTGGAAAGACGGCGAACGCGTCATTCTCCAGGACAAGAACGGGATCTATTTCTCGGGCAGGGGCGCATCCCCCCGGGGCGACCATCCGTTCCTCGACCTTCGGGACATCAAGACGGGCGCGAAACGGCGGCTCTTTCAATGCGCCGACGGCAAATACCAGGCGTTCATCGGGTTTTCGGGACAGGAGCGCCGGGATATCGTCATCACCCAGGAATCCCGGACCGAGGTTCCGAATTATCATCTGTATTCCCTGAAAACCGGGAAAACGCGGCCGCTGACAGCTTTCGCTGACCCCGCCCCCCGGATGACGGGCGTGAAGAAACAGCTGATCAAATACAACCGGAGCGACGGAATCGAGCTCTCGGGAACCCTCTACCTGCCGGCGGATTACCAAGAAGGAACGCGGCTGCCCGTCGTCATCTGGGCCTATCCGCTGGAATACGGCAGCTCGGCCACGGCCGGACAAGTCCGCGGCTCGACCGACCGCTTCACCTTCTACCGAGGCGCGTCCCAGCTGTTTTTCGTCAGCCAGGGCTACGCCGTCCTGGACAACGCCACCATGCCCGTCATCGGCGATTCCAAGACGGTCAACGACACGTTCGTCGACCAGATCGTCGGCAACGCCAAGGCGGCCATCGATGCCTTGGATCGCCTGGGCGTCGGCGATCCCCGGAGAGTCGGCGTCGGCGGACACAGCTACGGCGCTTTCATGACGGCCAACCTCCTGGCCCATAGCGACCTGTTCGCCGCCGGAATCGCCCGAAGCGGCGCTTATAACCGGACCCTGACGCCGTTCGGATTCCAAAGCGAACGGCGGTCCTACTGGGAAGCCCCGGAGACTTATCTCAAGATGTCGCCGTTCATGTGCGCCGACAAGATCAAGACGCCGCTGCTGCTGATTCACGGGATGAACGACAACAACTCCGGGACGTTTTTCATCCAATCCGAGCGCCTCTTCGCCGCCCTGAAGGGCTTCGGAGCGACGGCCCGCTTCGTCTCCCTGCCGGGCGAAAGCCACGGCTACCTGGCCCGGGAATCGGTGTTCACCGTCCTGGCTGAAATGATCGAATGGTTCGATGCCTACGTTAAAAACCGGAAGTAAGCGCCGCCGCGTTTCCCTGATGAACCGAAAGGATACACAGACATGACGATCCGATCGAAATCGTTTCTTCGCCTGCCCCCCCTTCTTCTTATCGCCGGGCTGTTCCTCCTCGCTCTCCCGCCGCGCTCGCTGCAGGCCGCAACCGCCGCGGAGGAGCCGACGTCTGAAAAGCCGGTTCCCGCCTGGCTGCGGCTCGGTCCCTTCGCTTGCCCCCCGCCGGCTTTCGCCGATGATCCGGCGTTTGGATTCGGCCCGGCCGAGCTCCTGGAATTCGAGGAGCTCGAGATCGGCGGCGTCCGGCCCGCCGCGGGACGGGGATTGCGCTGGTCGGACGGGACGTCGGCCGCGTGGACGGAGGTCCCCTGCGGCGAAGCCGGCCTCCCCCTCGAGGCCGCGGGCCCCGGACCGAAGACCGCCTACCTGGCGGCCTACGTCGAAGCGTTCCGTTTCCAAAAGGCCCGTCTCACGGTGAGGACGGGACAGCTTCATCGGGTCTTTTTCGACGGGCGGCAGGTCGCTTCCCAAGTCAAGGCCGACGTCGACGGCCGGACGACGGCCGATCTGAAGCTCGAGACGGGCGTCCACCTGATTCTCATCAAGACCGTCTATGATCCGAATTCCCCAACCGGCTGGAACGTCCGCGCCTCCCTGGAATTCGCCGGGAGTCCGGCCGGGCCGGAGCCGCAAATGACCGTCTCGCCGGGGGAGAAAGTCGCCCTCCGGCACATACTGGACGGCCCGCGGGCGGCCGGCGTCTCGCTCTCTCCCGACGGAAAGAACCTGGCCCTGGCCATGACCCGGATCATGTCCCCGGCCGGCGAGGCGGAATCCTGGATCGAGCTTTACCGCATCGAGACGGGACGGGACGGCCTCTCCGCCCGCCTGACCCGGTCGCTGCGGGGCGGAACGGCGGTCTCCGGAATCGTCTGGGCGCCCCGGGGGAATCGCTTCAGCTATACGACGCAGGACAAGAACGGCGGATCGATCTGGCTCGTCGACGCCGATTCGGGCGAAACCCGGCCGCTGCTCCGGAATTTCAAGAACCTCGGCTTTCATGCTTGGGCGCCGGACGGAAACGCCCTCGTCTTCTCCGGGACGGAAGAGGGGCCGAAGGATTCGGCCTTGGCCAAGCGTTACCGCGATCCCGAGGACCGGCAGCCGGGTCAGCGCGACCGCCGGCACCTTTACCGCCTCACCCTGCCGGACGGCGTCCGGGAAAGGCTGACGGCCGGAGAGCTGTCGGCTGACTTCGGGGGATTTTCTCCCGACGGTGCGACGCTTCTCTTCACCCGTAATCCGGTGGATATGACCGAGCGCCCGTATTCCCGGACCGAGCTCTACCTTCTCGACCCGGCTACCCGCAAGGAAGACCTCCTTTGGAAAGGAGCTTGGTTCAACGGCGCCCGTTTCAGCCCGGACGGCAAGACTCTTTTAGTGCTGGGCGGACCTTCGGCGTTCGGCGGGATCGGCCTCAATGTCCCCCCGGACCGCCTTCCCAATGAGTACGACATCCAAGCTTATCTCTTCGATTTGGCGGACCGGACGGCCCGGCCGATCACCCGGGAATTCAATCCGTCCATCGAACGGGCCTTCTGGTCGGGCGACGGCAAGGTCATCCGCTTCCTGACGACCGACGGGGCGCGGACGCGGCTCTACGACTACGCCCCCGCCGGGAAAACGTTCGTTCCGCGCGAATCCGGCGTGGACGTCATCGAGAGGATCGATATCGCCTCCGCGGCCCCCCGGGCGGTCTTCGTCGGTTCCTCCCCCCAAACTCCGCCCCGTGTCTTCCTCTGGGATCTTAAAACCGGAAAAATCCGGCCGCTGGCCGGCCCTCTCCCCGGGTCGGAGATCACCGCCGGAAAAGTCGAGACCTGGACATTCAAAAACAGGCGGGGCGTCGAGATCGACGGTTTCGTCGTCTATCCCCCCGACTTCGATCCCGCCCGGAAATACCCCCTGATCGTTAATTACTACGGGGGAACGACCCCGATCACCCGGGACTTCGGAGGCCGCTATCCGAAGGCGCTCTACGCCGCCCATGGATATATCGTTTACGTACCCGAGCCGAGCGGGGCGATCGGCTACGGCCAGGAACAATCCGCCTTCCACGTCAACGACTGGGGGGAAATCACGTCCGAGGAGATCATCGACGGCCTCACGGCCTTCCTGGCCGCCCATCCCTTCGTCGATCCGAAACGGGTCGGCTGCATCGGCGCCTCCTACGGCGGATTCATGACGATGACCCTGGCGACCAAGACTCCGATGTTCGCGGCGGCAATTTCCCACGCCGGGATCAGCTCGATCTCCAGCTATTGGGGAGAGGGATACTGGGGATACACGTACAGCGCCGTGGCCACGGCCGGCAGCTTCCCCTGGAATCGGAAAGACATCTATGTCGACCGGAGCCCGCTGTTCCACGCCGACAAGATCACGACGCCGCTGCTTCTCCTCCACGGCTCGGCCGACACGAACGTTCCGCCGGGGGAAAGCATCCAGCTTTTCACCGCCCTCAAGCTTCTGGGCCGGGAAACCGAGCTCATCTCGTTCGCCGACGAAAACCATACGATTATCACGTACGACAAGAGGATTCTCTTCAACAAAACCATCCTGGCTTGGTTCGACCGCTGGCTGAAAGACCAGCCGGAATGGTGGTTCGATTTGTATCCGCGGAAATGAGGAGCGGACGTCCGCTCCCATTTCCACAGTTTATGTGCATAATCTTGTGGAAATCCCCGGAGGGGATTTTTCTAACCCCGGTAAAAGAAAACGATTATGGGAAGTTGCACAATTTTCTGTCAGCCCGAGCCCAGATGAAATTTCTTAAAATAAACGCCATCTTTTAATCCTTTTGGCACGTTTTGTCATCCCAAGCCGCGGGCCGGGAGCGGCAAAAAAGCGGGGATCTCGGCCGGCCGGTCTCAAAAGACGTGGCCGAAGTTGAAATAGAGCCGCATTCCTTCCTTGCTGAACCCGAAATCCACCCGGGCGCAGAAATCTTTCATGAAAAGACGCAACCCCACGCCGTAATCAAAAACCGTCTTGCGGAAATTGATATCGCCGAAGCTCGGCCAGACGTTGCCCGCATCGATGAAGACGTTGCCGCCGAAGATCCACCAGACGGGGAACCGGTATTCGACATTGGCCAGGATTTTCCCCTTGTCCAGGAAACGATTGAGGCCGAATCCCCTCATGACATTGAAGGTGTTGCCGCCGCCGAGGGAAGCCAAATCAAACAGGGGAATCTCGTCGCCGTTAATATATTGGACGAGTGTCCGGAAAGCAAACACGTCCTTTTCGCCGAAGACGCGCTGGTATTTCCGAAAATCGAACGTGACCCGATTGAAGGAGGCGTCGCCGTTGCGGGAAAAGCTGACGGCGATGTCGTCTTGAATCAACAGCCGGAGCCCCCGGGTCGGATGAATCTGGCTGTCGGAGGTGTCATACGCCATGGCCAGGGAGAAATACGGCGCGGATTTCTTCTTCAGCCGCCTCAATTCTCCGGCCAAGGGGCCGTCCTGGACTCCATAATAATCGATCGTCCGAAACACATAGGCCACCGAGGCGGAAAAATGCGGGGTGAAGCCGCGGCCCACCGTCAGAAAGAGATTTTTCACCTCGTGGGTGAGAATCGTCTCGTCTTCCTTGCGGGAATCCATCCCCTGGCCGTAGTAAGAATATTTCAGGAACTTGTCATATTCGGCCTTGAGGTCGAAGGAGAGAGGATACGTCTTCCCCTGCCGGATCTCGATGTCCGGGAGGGAAAACGTAAAAACATACCAGCGCTCCCCCTTGGAGGAATTGAACAGGATCAAGTCGAAGGATTCCTTGATTCCCAGGAAATCGACGAGCTTGGCTTTGGCCCCGTAACCGAACCCGATGTCGTTGTCATACATCAGGATCGGAAGGGCGCTCCAGGATTTATAGGATCCGGGTGCGATGCCCGTGTTCTCGGCGGACGCGTCATTTGCGGCGAACGCCAGCGAGGCCGGCAGCAATATCAACAAAAGGGCCGGTATCAATGTTTTTTTCATGTTCTTCTCCTTCCCCGATCCGGATCTACTATATGAGATTCCCAGGGAATTTCAAGCTTGCCCGCGGCCGCGGCAGGCTTTGACGCAGAGTCCGCAGATATGCTGGCTGACCAGCCGGATCCGGCGGAATTCATCGAGCTTTTCGAAACAAGCCCGATGATCGAATTCCGCGGGATTCATTTTAATGGCTTCGGCCGGGCAAGAAGCCAGGCAGGCGGCGCAGGTCCCGCAATCCGCCTTCGTCTGAATCCCGGCTTCCAGCGGCATGTCCGTCAGAACCGTGACCAGCCGGAGCCGCGATCCGAAGGCGGGATGAACCAAAAGATTGTTGCGTCCGATGTGTCCCAGTCCCGCCAGGACGGCGAGCTTTTTGTGGGAAACGTGGGCCGTCTGCCTTTGGGAATCGAGGATCTGCGAGGACGGTATCGGCAGGGCGAGAAAGCCGGCCGCCTGGATGCGGG
>JAAZPG010000095.1 GCA_012797375.1 Acidobacteriota bacterium | reverse complement strand
GGGCGGGAAATCCCCGTGTTCGGGGACGGCAGCCAGACCCGGGATTTCACCTACGTGGACGACATCGTCGCGGCCCTCGTCTCCGCCGAGCGGAACGGGACGGCCGGAGAGATATACAACATCGGCGGCGGGCACCGGGAAAAGCTGTCCGACCTCTTCCCCGTGTTCCGGGAAATCACCGGGCGCCCGGTCAAAACGCGCCGGATGGAACAGCAAAAAGGAGACGCGCCCCACACGTTCGCGGCGATCGCCAAGGCCCGGCGGGACCTGGGCTACCGGCCGCGGACGGCGCTCCGCGACGGCCTCGAGCGCGAATGGGCCTACGTTCTCGATCTTTATGACAAGCGGAGCCGTCCCGCGACGACTCAAGGAAGCCTCTCATGAAAAAACACAAGGGAGCCGCCGCCGTCCTGGTTCTGGCGGCCGCGCTCGCTCTGACGCCCGGGTGCCGGAAACAACAGGCGGTGATCTCCCCGGACATCGCCGGTTCCGACGAAGCCTTGTTCAAGCAGGGCGAACAGCTGATGAAAAAAAATCCCGACAAGGCCTTGATCCTGTTCCGGCAGGTCATGGAATCGTTCCCCCAGAGCTTCTACGCCCAGCGGGCGATGCTGGCCATCGCCGACACGTACTTTCAGAAAAAGGACGAGGGAAGCCTGATCCTGGCGGCCGCCCAGTACCGCAGCTTTCTCGGTCTCTACCCGACCAGCCCCTCGGCCCCCCTGGCCCAGTATCGGATCGGCCTTTGTTCCTACAACAAAATGCTGAAACCCGGCCGCGACCAGACGAAAACCGAGGAAGCCCTGGCGGAATTCAAGAAAACGGTTTCCATGTTTCCCCTGACCGAGGAGGCGGAGTCGGCCCGGGCCAAGATCCAGGAATGCGAGAACCGCCTGGCCGAGCATATTTTCGTCATCGGGGAGCATTATTACCGGAAGAGGTCCTACCGTCCGGCCATCAGCCGCCTGACCGACGTCGTGATGAATTATCCCCTTTACCCGGAAATGGACAAAGTCTACTTCATCCTGGGCGACTCCCAATACCGTCAGGGAAAACCCGACGAAGCCCGGCCGTATTTCACCAAGGTCGTGACCGATTACGGCAACGGCAAATACGCCTCCAAGGCCCAAAAAAAGCTGAAGGAAATCGAGGACGCCGGAAGAAAGAAAGCCGCGGAAAAAACTCCGGCCCCCCAAAAACAATAAGGAGCGGACCATGCCCTTGCGCGCCCGATCGATCGCCGTCTTGATCCTGGGGGCGGCCGTTCTCGCCGGTCCGGCGGCCGCCGCGGCCCAGGAACCGGCGCCGTTCTACCGCATCCATGCGGGGATCGAAGCCGAGGCCGGCTCCCGGATGGTCGTTTGGGACAAGGACGCCGGCTCCTCTTTTCTGAAATCGATCCGGGGGAGGATCCGTTTCGGGCTGGAGCTGTCCGGCGGGGCGTCGTTCTCCCTCCTGGCCGGCGGCGGCGCGGAAAACTGGAACGGCCTGATCTTCCGGCACCTGCCCTTTTCCGTCGACTACGAGGCCGGATCGCGCGGCGCGATCG
>JAAZPG010000094.1 GCA_012797375.1 Acidobacteriota bacterium | reverse complement strand
TCCGGCGGAGGCGAAGCCGCCGGGCGGTTCTTTTCCGGACGCCCTGCGTCGCCCGGGAGGCGACAAGATAAAGGGCGTGGACCGCCCCCCAGACGATGAACGTCCAGTTCGCTCCATGCCACAATCCGCAGAGCAGCATCGTGACCGACATCGCCGCCAGGTAGAGGACGAACTCGGTTTTCAGGAAGAGGACGCGGCCGGCCTTGATCTTCCGGGACAGGGCGTAGGAGACCGGAAGGAAAAGGTAGTCCCGGAGCCAGGACGATAGCGAGATGTGCCAGCGGCTCCAAAATTCGGCGATGCTCCGGCTGAAATATGGAAAACGGAAGTTGTCCATGGTTTCAAAGCCCAGCATCCGGCCCAGGCCGACGGCCATGTCTGAATATCCGGAGAAATCGCAGTAAATCTGGTAGGAATAAAAAACCAGGCCGATGACCAATCCCAACCCGGCGTAATCGGCGGGCGTCTCGAAGACGATGTTCACATACTGGGCCATCCGGTCGGCCACGACGATTTTCTTGAACAGGCCCCACAGCAGGAGCCGGAATCCGCCGGCCGCCCGTCCCAGGTCGAAGCGGTAGTCCCCGCGGAGCTGGGCCAGGAGAGGGGCGGCCCTCTCGATGGGTCCGGCCAGGATTTGGGGGAAGAACGTGATGTACGCCCCGACCAAGACGGGATTTCTCTCGGCCGAGATCCGGCCGCGGCCGACGTCGATGACGTAGCTCAACGCCTTGAATGTGTAGAACGAGATGCCGGCCGGAAGGATCAAGCCGAGGAGCGCTCCGGCTTCGCCGGGACGAAACGCCCGGAGGAGGAAATCCGAATACTTAAAGACGAGAAGGGGCGCGAGGAGCGCGGCCAGGGCCGTGACGAAAACGATCCGCCGCCCGGGCCGGTCCTTTTTCTCCAGCCACAGGGCGAAGCCGAAGGCGGCCAGGGCCTCTCCGGCGAGAAGAATCAGGAATACGGGCCGCGCCCAGCCGTAGAAAACCAAGCTGGCCGCCAGGAGAATCCCCGGCTTGATCTTTCGGGGAGCGGCATGATAGACGGCTGCGGACGCGAGAAAGAACAACCCGAAGGAATAGCTGAGGAATGTCATGACCTTGACCTCGGGGGGATTTCTTCCGCGCCCCGTCGGGCGAAGAACGGGAGGACGGCCTCGACGAGATTTCGGGTGAACCGGATTCGTCCCTCCTCGGACAAATGACAATTGCTCCGGGGGCCCTTTGTCGCCCGGAAGAGCGCGGCGTCGTTCAGATCGAACCGGTCGGGCCGATTGAAGTCCAGGACGGTGACGTTCTTATAAGATCCGGCCAGCGTCCGGATATCCGACTTGTACTTGTCCTGCTCGAAATTAATGGCGTTCGTGGAGGCGATGTCGGGGAGGATGACAAGATACGCCGGGACGCCGTCCTCTTCCAGGACGGCCAGCAATTTCCGCAGATCGGCGCCTTCGGCCCCCGGCTGGGGCCGGTAGGGGCGGCGCGGTGCCGGCCGGTCCGTCCGCTCTCCGGCGTTCAATACGTCGACGGCGTCGGCCCCGTCCTCCCCGGCGACGTCCCTTGCCCGGTCCAGCTTGATCACGGCGCCGAAGAAATCGTCGATGTCCGGCTTCTTCCGGAAAAGCAGCGAAATCCGGCTGAGGAGCGAGGAGGCCTCGTTGACGGCCCCGGCGGGGTTTAAGGCGTCCGCCCGCAGTTCGCGGTCCAAGGCCGCGAGCTCGTTCAGCATGGATTTTTTTTCAAACATGAAGTAGTCGATTCCGTAGAAGACGGCCCGGGGCTTGGCGGCGTTCTCCTTCCGGTGCCGGAGATAAAAGAGCCGGGAAAAACGGGGAAATCGTCCGGCGGCCGCGACTTTGATGGTCCGGGCTTTGAGCCGGTCGGACATCTGGAACTGGCCGAACGCGAAACGCGCCCGCGAGGACCCGAAGATCAAGATGTCTCCGTTTCCCTCGCCGTAGATCACCGTTTTGTTCCTGAGGGAGGCGTCCGCGTCCCGGGAGGCGTAATACGTGTTGGCCCAGGACCTCAATCCGCGAAGAAGAAGACGGTCGGATAGCGTGAACGAAACGGCGAAGACAAGGGTCCCAAAGGCCACCCGGAAGATTTTTGTCCGGAGGGAATCTCTTGCCGGCATGGCGGAGGCAAGTATAACGGGAGCCCCGTCCTCCGTCAAACCGGCCTGTCCGGCCGGCGGCGGGCGCCGGGCCCGCTTACCATCTCCAGAGGTAGCTGACCTTGAAGAAGAAGCCTCGCTTGGTTTCCATGTACCGCTCGCTCTCGACATATTCGAGCCCGTCCCACCGGATCCGCTCGAAGGCCGAGCCGTAACCCGCGTAAACGACCGTCCCCGGGATGTACGTGAAGGATGCCAGGAAATCGGCCGTCCAGCGCTTGTAATACGTGTTGTACTCGGCGATGGCCCGGAGGAAGAGATACTTGTTGATCTGGAAGGTGTTGTGGCTGCGGACGATCGTGTAGTCGTAGATCTTGACCTTGTCCGACCGGCGGGCGAAGTCACGGTAGACGAGGTCGAGAGCGAAGGTCAGCTGGTCGGTCGGCTGGAAGGACAGGCCGGCGCTGGCTTGGTTCGAGTCTCCCTGGTAAGGATCGTCGGGGTCGTAATAAATGGATCCCCGGTTTCGATAAAACAGGTTGAGATAAACCTGTTTGGTAAGCTGGCTGTAGAATTGAAAGCCGTATCCGCTCCGCCCGAAGCGGCGGGCCTCGTACACCTCGTTGGCCAGCATCCCCTCGAAGCGGACCTGGGTCGACCGGGGAAGGAAGAACCGGAGGCAGAACATGTTGAACGTCTCGAACATGTTCGAGGTCGTGTCTTGGAGATGGTAGGACCAGTAGAAGGTGTCATACCTCTGGATGATCTTGGACTTTGGGTAGAACATGAGGATTCCGCAGGCCGCCAAGCGCCGCAGCCCCGTCCGCTCGAGGAAGCCCGTGTCCACCTGGAAGTTGCGGGAAATGTCCTGGTATCCGAAATCGAGGTAGTAATTCCGCGTGCCCTGGTTGTAACGAAGGCCGAGGGCGTGGCCGCCGGCCGTTTCTCCCCCGTCCGGGGCCTTGGAAAACGACCCGAAGAGATGGAAGTCGGCGAAACTGATCGGGCTCAGCCGGAACCGGCCGTCCGCGCCGATGACCCGGTTGAATCCGCCGGTCACGTCCCGGGCGGTATAGTATCCGCCGATGAAGGAATCGTCCTTCAAAGCGTGCTTGAGCCGGAAGACGGAGAAATAGGGATGCTCATCGTCGGCTCCGGGCTGGTTGTCGCGGGCGAAGATGGCGGCGATGGAATTGGCCGCCCCGATTTTCCCGGACAGCTTGAAGCCGTATGTCGGATCGATGATCGTCCGGGTGTGAAGAAGGGCATAGAGGGGCGCGTCCTCGGTGTTTCCGGCGACCGAGAAGATCTCGTTTCCCTCGAGGAAGAACGGCCTCTTCTCGGGGTAGAAGAGGGCATACCGGAGGTTGATGTCGACCTGGCCGGCGTCCGACTCGACCTGGCTGAAGTCGGGATTGAGGGCCGCGTCCAAGGTCAGGTCGGTCGTCAAGCCGACCTTGGCCGTCAAGCTGACGTCGGTCGCCCTCTCCTCTCTTTTCATCGTTCCCTCGTCGACGGCTCTTCGGTCGGAATGCGTTACGGCCGGGAGGATCTCGACGACGCGTTTGAACCGCCACCCGGTGACGGCGATCGGCTGGGTCTGAGCGAGAAAGCTGCTCTTGTCGGGGTAGACGGGCGGGGCGCTGGCCATTTCCGAGGTTCGGACGATCTGGCGGAAGTAGGCCAGCCGGATGGTGATCGTCTTGC
>JAAZPG010000093.1 GCA_012797375.1 Acidobacteriota bacterium | reverse complement strand
CTTGCCGCTCCCGGTCGGGCCGGTGATCAAAATCAGTCCGCGGGGCAGAAAGCAGAGCTGGGCGATGCGGGAAGGGATGCCGAGCCGCTGAAAACTCCACATCGACGGGAGGAAGCGCCGGATGGCCGCGGCCACGCTGCCCTTCTGCATGAACACATTCGCCCGAAACCGGCCCAGATCCTTGACGCCGAAGGAGAAATCGAGTTCCATTTTCTCCTCGAACAGCTTTTTTTGCTTGTCCGTCAGGATGCTGTAGACGAGCTGCTTCGTCTCCGTGGCGGTGAGGGGCGGATGGGAGATGGACTTCAATTCGCCGTGGACCCGGAGACGGGGAGGGACCGAAGTCGTCAGGTGCAGGTCGCTGGCGTCGGCATCGACCGCCATCTTGAGAAGCTCATGCATCGAAAGCGGCATCGAATGGCTCCTAATCTCGCACGGTTTCGCGAAGGACTTCTTCCGGCGTGGTGATGCCGGCCATGATCTTTATCAATCCGCTCCTCCGCATCGTGATCATGCCGGCCTCCACAGCTTTTTGCTTGATCTCCTTGGATTGGGCTCGAAGAAGGATCATTTCCCGGAGGGTCGGATTGAGTTCCATGACCTCGAACAGAGCGGTCCGGCCCTTGTAGCCCGAATTATGGCAGATATCGCACCCGCGGCCCTGCATGACCGCCGCCTTTTCGGCTTCCTCGGAGGTGAAGCCCATCTCGACCAGCGATTTGACCGGCAGCTTCGTCGGAGCGGCGCATTTCTTGCAGACGCGGCGGACCAAGCGCTGGGCGACGACGAGAGCGAGCGAGTCGGCGATGAGGAACGGCTCGATATTCATGTTCATCAGCCGGTGAATCGTGGCCGCCGAGTCGTTCGTATGAATGGTGGAAAAGACGAGGTGGCCGGTCAGGGCGGCCTTGATGGCCACGTCGACGGTTTCCTGGTCGCGCATCTCGCCGATCAGCATGATGTCCGGATCCTGGCGGAGGAAGGCCCGGAGGGCGGCGGCGAAATTCAGGTTGATCTCGTCCCGGATGTTGACCTGGTTGATGCCGGGGATGTAAAACTCGACCGGATCCTCGGCCGTCATGATGTTCTTTTCCATCCCGTTGAGCGTCGAGATGGCCGAATAGAGGGTGTTGGTTTTCCCGCTTCCGGTGGGGCCCGAGACCAGGATGATGCCCCACGGCCGGGCGATGGCCCGCTGGAAGACGGCCAGCGACTCGGACTCGAAGCCGAGCTTGTTCAGGTCGATGTTCAAGTTGTCCCGGTCGAGGATTCGGGCGACGATTTTTTCCCCGAAAATCGTCGGCAGGCAGGAAATCCGCATGTCGACTTCTTTCTTCACCGCCTTGTCCAGCTTGGCCCGCATCTTGATCCGGCCGTCCTGGGGCAGGCGCTTTTCGGCGATGTCCATGTTGGACATGATCTTGACCCGGGAGGTGAGCGGGTTCTTGAACTTCAAGGGCAGGTTCATGGTTTCATAGAGAATGCCGTCGATCCGGTACCGGACGCGGAAAGACTTCTCATAAGGCTCGAAGTGAACGTCGCTGGCGCCTTTCTTGATGGCTTCGACGAAGATGTTGTTGACCAGGGTGATGATCGGCGCCTCGTCCGGAACCTCCTCGATCTCCTCCTCGTCGGGCTCGTCCTTGATCTCCTCGAGCTGATCGATGGCGCTGATTTTCGAATCGTCCGCCAGCTCGATTTCCTCGATGTTCTTCTTCACCCGGAGGGCCGTGCCCGCGCCGTAGTACTTGTTGATGGCGTTGAGGATGCTGCTTTCGGAAGCGATGACCGGCTGGATGCTCAGCCCCGTCCGGAAACGGATGTCCTCGATGACGTCCATGTCGGTCGGATCGACCATGGCCAGGGTCAGGAATGATCGAATCCGGTGGATCGGCATGATCAGCGATTTCTTGGCCGTATCGGCCGTGATCAAGCTGATGACATCGGGATAGACCTCGAACTGGTCCAGGTCGATGTAGGGATATCCGAGCTGCCGGCTCAATCCCTGGGCCATTTCCTCGCCGCTGACGTAATTGAGAGAGACGATGGCCGAGCTCAGGAGAATGTCGTGTTTTTTCTGGAAATCCTGGGCGGTTTTCAGCTGTTCAGCCGTCAGGATCTTTTCCTTCAGAAGAACGTCGCCGATTGTCGAGGCCATTGGCAACCTCAGTGTATCATGTTTATCCGTATTGACAAATAATGTCAATCGCCGGGGGCGCGGCCCTCCCTTTTATAGAAAGACGCTTTTCACCCCCCAAGATTATCGTCTGTTTACCCGTTGCAGGTCAATCGTTCAGCCGGCGGGAGAAAAAGCCGGATCCCCGCCCCGCTTTGCCCAATCCGGCCGACCCTCTCCGGCCGGTTCGTCAATCCCCCCGGGGGAAGGAGGGCGCGACGGGGCTTTTTTTCCTCCAGGCCTTGCGGACCAACAGGCAGATCGAAAGAATGATCAAGGCCATGAGAAGACGGGCGGCCCAAAGATAGGGGCGCCGCTCGGCCGGTTCTCCCTTCATCAGGAATTTGCCGACGGCGTCCTGCCAGGTCCAAACGCCGAGGATAACCAGCATGTAAGCGGGGGTGATGTACTTCAGGATGAATTTGAAGACGCCCGGGATTTTGAAATCCGCGCCCTTGTGCATCTCCTCCCAGCCGTTCTTGAGGCCGAAGATCCAGGAGAACACGATGATCTCGAGCGCTCCGAACACGACGATGCCGAACGTGCTGATCCAGAAGTCGAACTCATCCAGGACGCCGAACCGGAAGAAAAAGACTACGAAAAGGACGGCCCCGATCAGGAACAGAAAGCTGCGGTTGACCGCCTTCTTCCGGGAAATATGGAATTCCTCGGTCAAGAAGGCCACCAGCGGTTGGAGAAAAGCCACCGATGTCGTGATGCCGGCGATGAAAAGAAGGAGGAACCACATCGCCCCGAACAACTGGCCGAACGGGATCTTCTGGAAGATGAGGGGAAGAGAGACGAATCCCAGGTCGAAGGCCCCGCCCCGGGCGATAACCTCGGTTTGGGCCAGGCCGAAAAAGGCGACGGCCACGGGGATGGCGATCGTCCCCCCCAGGACGACCTCGGCGAACTCGTTGACCGTCGACGTGGCCAAGCCGTTGAGGGTGATGTCCTGGTTTTCCCGGACATAGGAGGCATACGTCAGGATCATCCCCTGGCCCAGGCTCAGGGTGAAAAAAATCTGGCCGGCCGCGACCAGCCAGACCGAGCCCTGGGTCAAGCGGCTGAAATCCGGATTCCACATAAAACCCATGCCGTTGGCGATGTTCCAATCGGGATGGGCCGGATCGGGAGTGCCGAGCGTCAGGACGCGGATGACGAGAATGACGCCGAAGAGGAAAAGCAGGGGCATGCCGTGGCGGGCCAGGACCTCGATTCCCTTGGAGATGCCCCGGCTGAGAAAGAAGTAATTCATCGCCAAGCAGACGGCCAGAAAGAGTAAGGCGGGGATGAGCGAGGAAAAATACCGGTTCGACTCAACGCCCTGAAATCCTTTTAGAAAGGAGGACATCGCCTCTTGATTGACCAGCCCGAAATATCGTCCCGTCGCCGAAAACCAAGCATAGCCCAAACACCAAGCCATGATGAACAAGTAATAAACGGCCACCGCGAACGGGATGAAAATGCCGAACGCCCCGATGTACTTGGAGAACGGATGCTTCCACATCACCTGGAACATCCCCGGGCCCGAGCCGTGGCCGTGGGCTCCGCCGTGCCGGCCGATCGTCCACTCGACCCACATCATCGGAACGCCCATCAGGATGAGGGCGCAGAAGTACGGAATCAGGAAAGCCCCGCCGCCGTTGGAGGCGGCCTTGGCCGGAAAGCGGAGAAAATTGCCCAAGCCGATGGCGTTTCCAGCCATGGCCAGAACCAGTCCGATGCGGGTGGCCCAGCGATCGGGCCGCCCGCCCGGCCCCGTTTCCACGACCGCTTTCTTCTTGGTGAAAAGAACACGGGACATGCAATAAACGCTTAAGCCGAGGATGACGCCCCAGCCGCAAATGAAGGAGATCCAGCCCGGGAGAGAGAGGCCTTGATTCATGTCGCCCTCCGGTCCAACGGCGTTTCGGCGGACATCATAATCCCAATGGGGAAAACGTATACCAAAGCGCCGGGCCGTTGTCAAAGCGGCCGGGGAAAACCGCGCCTCTTTATTTTTCCTTTACTTATCTAATTATTTCCTTTACAATCCGGACGAATTAGGCGTTTTTGGGTCGAGATTTAAAGACGGCTTTTCGACGGAAAAGGTCAATTTGAGGACCCTGAAGAAAACGATTGCTCTCCGCCCGCCCATCGATCCCCGCTTTCCGTTCCCTCGCTCAAACAAGAACACCGAACCGGCCGTCCTCGGGCTGTTTATTCTTTCTCACAGGAGCGCCTTGAATGTCTGAAAAAACACCGCCCCCCGATCCGATACGCCCCCGAAGCCCTCTCCCGAAAGACAATCGAACAGGAAACGACCGGCGCGGAAGCGACCGCCGCCGATCTCAACACCAGGCCGTTGAATCGGAGCGCCGGATCGGCGACCGGCGGAAGCACGACCGGCGCGTGGAAAAAACGTCTCCCTATCACAACTTGGTCCGGTTCTTGAAGGAAAAGGGATTATATCCCCACGAAAAAGCCTACGACCAGCCGGACGGGGCCGAGGTCGTTTTTCGGGGGAAAAGCATCCTCAGCCTGGCCTCGGTCGATTATTTCAATTTCGCCCAGAACCCGGAAATCAAAAAGACCGCCTGCGAGGCGATCCGCAAATACGGCGCCGGTGGATTTTCCTCCCGCCTCTCCATGGGAAACTTGAGCATCCACATGGAACTGGAAGGGGCGTTGGCCGAATTCATGGGCAAGGAAAGCGTCCTGATCTTCAACTCCGGCTATCTGGCCAACTTGGCCCTCATCACCTCGCTTCTCCCCCGGAACGCGACGATTTTCCTCGACCAGAAATGCCATTTGAGCATCCACCACGCCTGCCTCATGTCGCAGAAAAAATATTTCCGGTTTTCCAACAACGACATGAGCGATCTGGAGCGGCTGCTTCAGAAACACCGGGACGAGCCGGAAAAGTGGATCGTCACTCTGGGCGTTTTCAGCTCCAACGGTCTTTTGGCGAAGCTCGACGAAATCGCCGTCCTGGCCCGGAAGTACAAAGCCCGCATTTTCATCGACGACGCCCACGGGATCGGCGTGTATGGCGACCGGCTGCGCGGCGCGGCCGATCATTTCGGCGTGCTGGACGAGATGGACTTGATCATGTGCCCGTTCCAGATGGCCTTCGGGAACATCGGGGCGTTCGTCGTCGGCAAGCGCTATCTGCTCCAGGCCGCCCACACCGACGCGTGGCCCTACATGTTCACGTACAACATCCCGCCGGTCAGCGCGGCCAGCCTGCTGAAGGCGCTCGAGATCCTCGGCCGCGAAGGCCGGGAGTATCAGAAAAAGCTCTGGGAAAATGTCGCTTACCTCCGCCGGGCTTTGACGGAGATCGGGTACAAGATCCTCAATCCGAACGGACACATCATCCCGATTTTGATCGGAGACGACGTGAAAGTCTGCGCCTTCGCCCAGCGGCTGTTCCATCAAGGCGTTTGGGTTCAGCCGTTTTATTATCCGGCGGTCCCCAAGGGCCAGGCCACCGTTCGGGTCACCTGCACGGCCGGCCACACCCGGTCGGAGCTGGATCACGCGATCCGCGCCTTCGCCGATGCCTCTCTCTGGCTCGCGAACTCCTGAACTCCATGCCGCTCACCGCCTTTCTCTCCGCGTTGCTATGTCTCTTGACCGGCGTTTTCGTCTATGTCAAGGGGAAAAACAATCCGGTCAACCGGTATTTCCTTGTTTTCAACATTCTGATTTTTTTCTGGAACAGCGGCGACTTCGTCATTCCCCTGATGGGCCCGCGGATATCCGCCGGATTGATCTACGACCGCCTCTCCCAGATCGGGGGGATCCTGATCGCCCCCTGGTTCATTCTTTTCTATTTGACGTTGACGGGCCTGAGCTTCAGGGAAATCGTCCGGACGAAGATCTTCCGCGTTTTCGTCGCCGTCGCCGTCCTCCTTCTTTTTCTGGCGCCGACGCCGCTCTTGATCGAAAGAATCCAGGTGGAGCCGTTCAAAGAATTTCCGGGCAAACTCCTTTACGTGGAAATCACGGCCGTGTTGGCGAGCATCTTTTTCGGCTTGAGGCACTTGTTCATCGCCCGGAAAACCGTCAACCTGGCCCAACGAGTCCGTCTGACGTATTTCGGCGTCGCCGTGCTTATGGGGATTCTCTCGGCGGTCGCTTGGTTTGTCATCATCACGTTCGTCCCCCGCTTGTCCACGAAATTCATCTACGTGTTTGAAGTCACCTACGTT
>JAAZPG010000092.1 GCA_012797375.1 Acidobacteriota bacterium | reverse complement strand
AGACGTCGGGGGCCTTGGACGCGGTCATGACGATCGTCTCGCCGACCGGCCCCTCGGGGATCTTTCTCCTGTTCGCCGCTCCGTTCACGATCGGCCTCCTGACCGGCGTCAACCAGGCTTTCGCCGGGATCGCTTTTCCGCTGCTCGTGCCGGTGATCGGCCGGGAGAGCCCGGACATGATTCTCTTTTTGTTCGCCTATGTCAGCGGGTTCGCCGGGGTTCTTCTTTCGCCGGCCCATCTCTGCCTGGCCCTCACCGCGGATTATTTCAAGGCGGACCTGAAGGATGTTTATAAGATTTTGATCCCCCCGGTCGCCGTGGTTTTCGGGGCGGCCCTGCTGGCTTTGGTCGTTTTTAGGTTGTTGTGAGGGGAGACGGGAAGGCTTCCGCGGAAAAGGGAGACGGAGTCGATCATGAGTGAAACGAAACGATTGTATTTCGAGGACGCCGGCCGGCTGGAATTCGAGGCCCGGATCACGGGGCGGCGGACGGTGGACGGCCGGCCGGCCGTGATTCTAGACGAAACGGCTTTTTACCCCGAGTCCGGCGGCCAGCCCTGGGACCTGGGGACGATCGACGGGATTCCCGTCGTGAAGGTCCTCGACGAGGAGGGGACGATCGTCCACGTTTTGGAGCGGGAGCCGGGCCAGGAAGCGGGGGAGGGGGCGGAGAAGGTCAAGGGCTTGGTCGACGGGAGGCGGCGGTTCGACCACATGCGGCAGCATTCCGGACAGCACGTCCTCAGCCAGGCCTTCATCGAGATCCTGAACGGCGAAACCCGCTCCTTTCACCTGGGGGCGGACGCGTCCACGCTCGAAATCGGGATCGAGAATATCACCGACGAGACGCTCGACCGGGTCGAGCGGCGGGCCAACGCGGTCGTTTTCGAGGACCGGGCGGTCAAGACGTATTTCGTCCCGGCCGGGCGGATCGCCGAGGTTCCCTTGCGCCGGCCGCCCAAGGTTTCGGGCCTCGTCCGGGTGGTCGAGATCGAGGGCTTTGATTATTCCGCCTGCGGCGGGACGCATGTCCGGCGGACGGGCGAGATCGGCCTCATCAAGATCATCGCCGCCGAGCGGATCCGGGGAAACCTCCGCTTCACTTTTGTCTGCGGCGGCCGGGCCCTGGCTGATTACCAGGTCAAAACGCGCGTCTGCCGGGGGCTTGCCGGGAAATTCAACGTCCCCGATCGGGAGATCCCGGCGGCCGTCGAGAAGCAGGGGGCCGAGCTCAAGGACGTGAAGAAGCGGCTCAAGACGGTCGAGCAGGCCGCGGCCGGGTACGAAGCCCGGGAGCTGGCGGAAGGAGCGTCGGGCCGGATCGTCGCCCGCGTCTTGGCCGAAAAAAGCCCCGAGGGAGCCCGGGCCCTGGCCTTGAGCTTGGTCAAGCTCGGGCCGGCGGCCGCCGTTTTCGCGACCCGGAGCGGCGGGAAAGCCCGCCTGGTCCTGGCCCGGGCGGACGGCGTCGCGGCCGACCTTCGGCCGCTGGCCGGCGTCCTGGCGCCCCTGTTCAACGGCAAGGGAGGGGGAGGGCCGTCGCTGATCGAGATCGCCGGCGATCAGGAGGCCGACCTGGACGCCTTGGTCGCCCGGGCCTCCTCCGCCGTCGCCGAAGAAATCGGGAGACACAATCCCAATTAACGTAATTTTCCCTTTCTCCCGATCAGCCAAAAAATAGGAGACATAATACCCATTCACCTTATTTCCCCGATCGCTGTCTCATTCACGCGGCTCTTCCTCATGTCGAGATAACGCTGGTTTCATTCCTCGGATGCCGGGCGCGATACGGATATTTTGCGCGGCCGGACGGAAAAACCGGAGAAATAAGGTGAATTGGCAAGGTGTCGTCTTAATTTATTCGTAGCGGAGGGAGACGATGGGATCGACGCGGGCGGCTTTCTGGGCCGGGAAGATCCCGAAGAAGAGCCCGACGGAAATCGAGACGAACAAGCCCAGAAAAATCGACCAGCCGGTCACGGCGGCCGGCAGCGGTGTCGCCGCCCGGACGATCAGGGCCACGGCGAATCCCACGAGCATGCCCAGGATCCCGCCCGTTCCGGTCAGGAACATCGATTCGACCAGGAACTGGCGGAGGATGTCGGAGGACTGGGCCCCGAGGGCTTTCCGGATGCCGATTTCCCGGGTCCGCTCCTTGGCCGCGACCAGCATGATGTTCATGACCCCGATGCCGCCGACGAGCAGGCCGATCGAGGAGATGATGATCATCACCAGGTAGGCCGCCCCGGTGATTTGATTATACAAGTCGAGCATCGTGTCTTGGGTGAAGAGGGAGAAATTATCGGGCCGGCCGAAGGGCACTTTCCGCCGGAGGCGGAGGGTGGCCCGGATCTGTTCGATCGTCTCTTGAATCGTTCCCGGCTTGCGGGGAACGATCCCGATCTCGATCGACTCGGGATCGTAGGGAAAATGCTTCATCAGAGTCGTGATCGGGATGGCGACGATGTTGTCCCGGCTCTGGCCGAACATCTGACCGCGCTTGGCGAGGACGCCGGCCACGGTGAAATTCCCCGGACCGATCCGGATCGTCTTCCCCAGGGGGCTTTGATGGGGGAAGAGGATGTCGGCCAGCTCGGATCCCAGGACGCAGGTCCGGGCGCTGCGGGCGATTTCGGACGCCGTCAGGAACCGGCCCTCCTTGGGGGCGTAGATGTTGTAAACGGCCGGGAAGCGGTCGTTGATCCCGAGAACGACCGACCCCTCGCTTTTCTGGTTTTGGTACTTGATCTCGATCGGGTCGAGAAACGACGGGGCGAGGGCGACGGAGACGGCCTTGACCAGATCGCATTCCTCCTCGATCGCCCGGGCGTCGTCGTAGGTCAGGTCAGGGCGGGCGCGCTCCTCGGCCGTCCGCTCGCGCATGGCGACCGGGTCGTACTTGTGGACGATGATCAGGTCGGATCCGGCCGATTGCAGTTCCTGGAGGAAGGAGGCGTTGAGCCCCTGGATGATGGAGACCATCCCGATGACGGTCATCACCCCGATCATGATCCCCAGGAGGGTCAGGAAGGAGCGGAGCTTGTGGGTCCGAATGGAATCGAAGGCCATCGCGACGATTTCCCGGAAGATGCCCAGCCTCATGTTTCGCTCCGCAAGGCCACGACCGGGTCGAGCTTGGCCGCCTTGTTGGCCGGGTAGATGCCGAAAAACAGGCCCAGGGTCGCTGACATGACGATCCCGGCGATGACGGACCCGGGATCGACCGCCGAGGGAAGGGACGTGGCCGCCGAGATGATTTTCGCCGCGGCGACGCCCAGGACGATTCCGATCAATCCGCCGACCCCGGCGATGGCCGACGACTCGATCAGGAACTGGACGAGGATGTCCTTGCGGCGGGCTCCGATGGCCATCCGGATCCCGATCTCCTTGGTCCGTTCGGTCACGGCCACCAGCATGATGTTCATGACCACGATCCCCCCGACGAGCAGGGCGATCGAGGCGATGCCGATCATGGCGAAGTAAATCCCGTTGGTGGCCGTCTTGTAGAACTGGATGAACGTTTCGGACGTTTGGAAGGAAAAATCATCGGGCTTGTCATAGGACAGCTTCCGCTTGCTCCGGAGGATCGTCCGGACTTCGTCCTGGGCCCGGGCCATGGCCTCGGGCGAGGACGTGTGGATGTTGATGGAGAGCGAGCGGCGCGAGCCGAATGTCTTGAGGAAGGTGGTGATCGGGACGCGGACATAGTTGTCCCGGCTCATGCCCAGGATCTTCCCGAGCTTTTTCCCCACGCCGACAATCCGGAAACGATCGGCCCCGACCTTGATCGTCCGCCCGACGGGATCGAGGCGGGGGAAAAGCTTTTCGGCCACGTCGGACCCGATCACGGCCGAGAACCGGGACCGGTCCTCCTCCTCCTGGAGGAGGTGGCGGCCGCTCTCCAGCTCGATGACCGAGCCGATCAGGTGATCGACGGCCGTGACGCCGATGATCCCGGCGTTTTGGATCTCGGCGCTTCCGAATTTCACCGTCCGGCGGACTTGGTCCGAGGCGCCGATCAGCTCGCAGGCCGAGGCTTTTTCCCGGAGAAGGTGGACGTCCTCCAGGGTAAGGTCCCGGCGCTTCATCTGTTCCCGGTATTCCTTGACGGTCGAGGCGAAGCTGGAAAATTTCGAGACGGAGAAATCGTTCGCCCCGAAAAAGGCCATCTTCGTGTAGACATAATTGTTCAATCCCTGGATGACGGAGACCACGGTGATGATCGTCAGGACGCCGATGATGATGCCCAGGAGGGTCAGGAACGTCCGGAGCTTGCTCTCCCAGAGGGAGGAAAAGGCCAGGGAAAGGGATTCGCCGAAGTTGATTTTAGCCATGTTCGACCGTTTGTCTCCGCAAGGGCACGCTCGTTCATACGGATCGCCGGGGCAAAGGTTTGTCAAAGGTTTGACGGCCGCCTCCGCGGGCCGGTTCGGCAAAGGGGGGACACAAGGCCGATTCCCCCTGTTTCCCCGATCGCGGTCTCATTCACGCGGCTTGTCCTCATGTCGAGAAAACGCCGGTTTCATTCCTCGGATTCCGCGCGCGATACGGATTATTTGCGCGGCCGGCCGGAAAACCCGGAGACATGTTCTTGACACGGCGGCGGGAGTCCGCAAGAATAAAAGACGGACCGGAGGGCGCCGCCCGCCGGGATCAGGATCGGAAAAGGAGGTTCCCATGAAGCGCCGCTTGATCATCCCGGTCGTCGCTTCGGTCCTGGTTTTCGCCCTCCCGGCCCGCGCCCTCGTGGGCGTCTACGCCGGGGGATTCGGGGGCGTTTCCAGCCAGAAGCTCAGCTTCGACGACGTGAACTTCGACGCCGACACGACGTTTCTCTACGGCGTTCGGGCCGGCCTCCAAGCGGCGGTCTTCGCCCTGGAGTTCAACTACTACCGGGCCGGCCACAACGTGGCCATGCAGGATTTCTTTCTCTTCAATTGGGACGGCCTGGAGAACGACACGAGCTTCATCGGGGGGAACCTCCGGATCATGTTTCCGGTGGCTGTTTTCCGTCCGTTTCTCGCCCTTGGCTACGGGTATTACACGGCGGACGTGAGGAACATCGACAAGGACACGGAGGCCGGCTTCAATTTCGGAGCGGGGCTCGAAATCAAGCTCGGCAAGCTGGGCCTCATCGGAGAAGGCAAGTACAACCTTGTCAACGTGAATCTCGACGAGATGGATTTCGGGCTCCGCCACTTCACCTTCACCGTCGGGCTCCATTTTTATTTCTTTTAATCCCCCTTCGTCCCGGCCGTGATCCGTCTCAACCGTTTCCTGGCCCAAGCCGGCGTCGCCTCGCGGCGGAAGGCCGACGGGCTGATCGCCGACGGCCGGGTCGCCGTCAACGGGGACGTCGTCGAGGACCTGGGAACGAAAATCGACGAGAGCTCCGATCGGGTGACCGTCGACGGCCGCCCGGTCCGGGTCCGCGGACGGGCCGTCTACTGGATGCTCCACAAGCCGGCCGGCTATCTCGTCACCCTGGACGATCCCTTCGAGCGGCGGACCATCCGCGACCTGATCCCCGATCTGCCGGGCGGCGTCTTTCCCGTCGGCCGGCTGGACCGGGACAGCGAGGGATTGTTGATACTGACGAGCGACGGGGAACTGGCCTACCGGCTGACCCATCCCCGGTACGAAGTCGCCAAGCGGTATGTCGTCCATGTCCGGGGGGAGATGGACGAAACCGCGGCCGGGCGCCTGCGGGCGGGGGTTTTCGTCGAAGGCCGGAAAACGGCTCCGGCCAAGGTCGAGGTGTTCGAACGGTCCGCCCGGGGATCCGTCCTCCAGATCGAGATCCACGAGGGCCGCAAGCACGAGGTCCGGAACATGTGCGAGGCGGTCGGCCATCCCGTCGTTTCCTTGAAGCGGGTGATGTTCGCCGGCCTGTCCCTGTCGCATCTTCCGGCGGGCGATCACCGGTCCTTGACCGGGGCGGAAATCCTCCGGCTGAAAAAAGCCGCGAAAATCGGGAAAATCGGAAGACACAATACCGCTTGATCCTATTTCCCCGACGGCTGTCTTCGTTCTCCGTTCTTAGGGCGTATGCCTGAGAAAACGCGGAGATTCCTCGAATCACGCCCCGGGGCAAACACACGAGACACGATTTTTTGCGTCGCCGTCGACCGGAAAACACGGAGACATGAGGTGAATTAGTATTGTGTCTCCCGATAATTAGGGCTTTTCTTTATGTCTTTCCTCGAAAAAGCCCTTGGAGGCGCGGGCCAGGCGCTCGAGCTCGCGGTCGACGAGGAAGTTGACCGTTCGCTCCTCCCAGGTTCCGGTCTCGTTCTTCCGGCCGGCCGGCACGCCGGTCAGAATCTCGATTCCCTCGTCGATCGTCCGGACCGGGTAGATGTGGAAACGCCCCTCGGCCGCGGCCGCGACCACGTCCCGGCGGAGCATCAAGTTCCGAACGTTCTGGACGGGGATCATGACGCCCTGCGTTCCGGTTAAGCCCTGGGCCCGGCAGACGTCGAAGAAGCCCTCGATTTTCTCGTTGACTCCGCCGATCGGCTGGATCTCGCCTTTTTGGTTGAGCGATCCGGTGACGGCGATATCCTGGCGGAGGGGGAGCCCGGACAGGGCCGAGAGAATCGCGTAGACCTCGGTCGACGAGGCGCTGTCGCCGTCGATCCCCCCGTAGCTTTGCTCGAAGGCGATCGAGGCCGACAAGGCGAACGGCCGGTCGACGGCGTACTTGCCGCGCAGGTAGCCGCCCAAGATCAAAACGCCCTTGTTGTGGGTCTGGCCGCTGAGGTCGGCCTCGCGCTCGATGTTGATCACCCCGGCCCGCCCCACCGACGTCCGGGCCGTGATCCGGCTCGGCTTGCCGAAGGCGGCCTGGCCCATGCTGTAGACGGCCAGCCCGTTGACTTGGCCGACGACGCCGCCGGAGGTCTCGATCAGGATCGTGCCTTCGGCGATCATTTCCTGGATCTTCCTTTCGACGAGGTTGATCCGCTCGAAGCGCTCGCGGACGGCCTGTTCGACGTGGACGCCCTGGACCGTCTCCCGCCCGTCCTTCCGGGCCCAGTAATCGGCCTCCCGGATCACGTCGGCCAGGCGATGGAACAGCGTGGACAGCTTCTCCCGGCGGCCGGACAACCGGATCCCATGCTCGATGACCGCGGCCATGCCGGTCCGGTCGAAGGGGAGAAGCCCGCCCTCGTCGGAGATTTTCCGGATGAAGCGGACGTAGTCCTGGACGGCGTCGTCCGAGCGGGGCATCTCGGTGTCGAACTCGGACTTGATCTTGAAGATCCGCTTGAACTCCTCGTCCTGGAAAAAGAGGATGTTGTAGATTTCCTCGTCTCCGATCATCACGACCTTGACGTTGACCTTGATCGGCTCGGGCTTGAGGGTCTTCATCGAGAGGAGGAAGAGGGAGGCGAAATTCTGGATTT
>JAAZPG010000091.1 GCA_012797375.1 Acidobacteriota bacterium | reverse complement strand
GGTCAAGGCCGCCTCGGGCTCCAGGCGGAGACGGCCGTGGGTCAAGGCAACGGAAATTTTTCCCAAGCCGCCGGCCAGGAAGACGTTTTCGTAAGTCGTCTGGACGAAGACATCGGACGACCGGACGCCCCGCCCCTCGACGGCGACGTTCCGGCCGTCGATTTTGAGCTCGCCCTCGATATTCTCCAAGCGGATGCGGCCGTACGTGTTCGTCACGTCAAGCGTCCCGCCGATGTTTTTCGCGAAAATGTCGCTGTGACGGGCCCGGATCGTGACGGCCCCGGCGTCCTCGACCCGGACGGCTTCGTACGTTGTGGAGATCCCGGCCGTCGAGGCCAGGCCTCGGGCCGTGACCTTGGAATGCGTTCCCTCGACGGAAACCGGGCCGTCGATTTCCTCCAGGTCGATCTTATCGTAGGAATGGCTCACGATCAGCCCGCCCTTGATCTTTTTCAGGACGACCCGGGAGTGAGGGGCGTCGATCCGGGCGTTGCCGCCGACGCCGGCGACGTCGACGCTCTCGTAGCTTGAGCTCAAGACGAGGGGGCCGGCCAAGTCCCGGACGACGACGTCGCCGTTGGGATTGGAGATCTCGGCCGAGGCGACGGCCTCCGCTCGAACGAGGCCGTGCGAATTCTTCAGAACCACCGCCGTCCCGGCCGGAACGGCGAGGAGGAACGCGGTCGAAAACCTCTTGCGCTCGAATTCGCTCCGGTTGGTCTCCAGGATCAAGCGGGGCCCGGAGGGCGCGGCCTTCATCCGGAGGGCGGCCGCGACGCGGTCGGCTTCCGTTTTGTTCCGGGCGTAGACGTGCTTGCGGAAAACGACCCGGACCGGGCCGGACTCGGCCGTCCCCGTCACCTCGATCCGCCCGTGGGCGTTGATCACCTGGATCTCGGCCGGCGGGGGGCCGTCGATGTCCCGGGACTCCTCGTAGACATACTCGTCGCGGCCGAACCAGGGGCCGTCCGGGCTCTGGAACCATCCGTCCAGGCGGCCGGACTTTTCATACGTCACGAGCACGCCCAGGGCGATGAGGAGAACGGCGAGAGCGATTTCGCGGCCGCGCATCTCAGGCCTGGGGAGGCGCCGGGGGGAGCGGGGCGTCGTCGCGCCGGGATTTGCTCTTGAGGCCGTCGACCAGCTTGGTCGCGCCCCAGACGATCAGGACGACCGGCCAGAACCGCCAAACGAAATCCCAGGCGTCGACATGGAAATTTTCGAGGATGAAAACGAGACCGAGGGCGACGAGAACAAGTCCCCAAATAAGGGGGTCTTTACGCTTGGCCATGGAACATCTCCTTTCTCAGGCGTTCTTTCTCGAGAAGTAATCGGAGATCATTTTCACTCCGATCACGATGACGATGACCGGCCAGAAATCCCAGAGCCGGTCGAAATCGATCACGTCGAAGTTGCCCAGGAGGAAAATCCCCCCGAGGGCTATCATCAAGACGCCCCAGAAGATCGAGCCGGAAGGGGAGGGGGAAAGCGGCGCCGGCGCCGGAACGGGTTCCTCGGAAGCCGCCGCGCCGCCGGCCGCCGTCTTGTTGACGGCCTTGGCGTTGTTGACGCTGTCGATGATCTGGAAGAAGTAGAAGGCGGCCAGCATCAGCGCGAAAAACGGCTGGCCGCCGCGGTCCTGCATGGTGATGAGCCCGGCGAAGATCAAGATGTACAGGATGCCCTTCGTATACAGGCCGTTGTACAAGGCACCGGCTCCGGGCAGGACCACCGACAAAATGCCGGCCACGGCGGGGGATTTTGACGGACGCTTTTCCGTCGGAATGGGATCGGCCATGATATGCGCCTCCTTGGAAGAATATTCAATCCTTGTCCCGGTCCGGGGATTTCATCGACCGGAGCGAGGCATAAAGATTTTCGGCCGTGGATTCGATGGAGCCGGCCAAGAATCCCGTTCGGGCGTAGATCCGCTCGACTTGGCCGACGCCGCGGTGAAACGTCCGGACGACCTTCTTTTCAAAATCCCGCCGCCCGGGATTCAAAAAATACAGCGAAACGGCGAGGCCGACGGCCGTGACCGCGGCCAGGACGGGTTGGAAAGCGGGCGTCCGCAGCCAGGCGAACAGGGAGAAACGCCGTATCGGCCCGGCGATCGCCGCCAG
>JAAZPG010000090.1 GCA_012797375.1 Acidobacteriota bacterium | reverse complement strand
TCGCCCACGATGCCCGCCTGGCCCAGCAGATGGCCCGGGAGCTCTACGCCGAGGGGATCTCCGTCGTCGGATTCGTCTATCCCGTCGTTCCCAAGGGCCAGTCCCGGATCAGGGTTCAGATCTCGGCCGCTCACAGCCGGGAGCAGATGGAGCGGGCCGTCGCGGCGTTTGAGAAGGTCGGGCGCAAGCTCGAGGTGATATAAACGGCCGCTCCGGCGGCGGCTTAAGGGCATCCTTTCCTCCGTGTCCGCCTCCCGCCGCAAGGGGCCTTTCCGCTTGGCCGTCACGGGGGACATTCTTGCTTGGCGAACCCGCGCAAATCCCCGCCCCCTTTCCTTGCCTTCTTTTTGCGAGTACCATAAGAAAATGCCGAATCAAGAACATCCATTAAAAAATCATGAAGGGGTTGAGTGATGCGTCCCTGCTTCTCAAGAATCGCCCTTATTCTTCCGGCCGCGGTCCTCGGTCTTTCGTCTTCGGCTCTTCCGGCCTTCTCCCCCCCGGCCCGCCCCCAGGCCGCCGCTTCGGCCCCGCAAGCCGCGCCGCCGCCCGGTGAGGAATTCACCACGCCCAGCGGATTGAAATACCGGATCCTGAAGCGCGGCGACGGCCCCGTGACCGAACCGGGGAAGGAGATCGGCCTCCACGGCATCGGCTCGTTTCCCGATGGAACCGTTTTCTGGAATTCTCGCGATCCGGAAAATCCCTTCTATTTCATCCTGGGCCTGGATCCGGTCATTCCGGGCTGCGCCGAGGGCGTCGCCCTGATGCGCGTCGGCGACCGATTTCTCTTCACCATGCCCCCGGAGCTCGGTTACGGCAAAAACGGGTCCGGCGAGATCATTCCGCCGAACGCCGTCCTGATCTTCGATTACGAAATCCTTTCCGTGGAGACGCCGAAAATCCCGATCGCGGCCACGCTCTACCAAGCGATCCGGGAAAAAAGCATCAGCCAAGCCGTCTCGCTCTACCTGTGGCTGAAAAAGGACAAGGGCGGCGAATACAACTTCCGGGAGGACCAGCTGAACACCCTCGGCTACAAGCTCCTGGCCGACGGAAAAATCAAGGACGCCCTCGCGATCTTCGAGCTGAACGCCGTCGCCTACCCGGATTCCTACAACGTCTACGATTCTCTCGCCGAAGCCTGCCTGGCCGACGGCCAGAAGGAAAAAGCGATCGCGAATTACGAGAAATCCCTCGCCCTGAATCCGAAAAACGCCAACGCCGAGGCGATGCTCAAAAAGATCAAGGGCGAATGACGGCCCCGTGAAGAGAGGTTGGCCGCCCGCGCCCGATTTTATATAATCGTCGTATCATGGCCATCAACGTCGACTCCCGCGGGAGAACGGTCGAGGAAAGCGTCGTCCTGGCGATGGACGGAACCGACGCCTCCCTCTATCCCTACCTCCCCTACATCCTCCAGGACATCTGGCAAATCGGGGCTTCGCCCGACCTCATCATCCAAGTCCTCCGCCGCCGCCTTCCCCGCAAGGCCGGCTTCCGACTCCTGGACCTGGGCTGCGGCAAGGGCGCCGTCTCGATCCCGGTCGCGGCCGCTTTCGACTGCTCCTGCCTGGGGATCGACGCCGTCGAGGCCTTCGTCGCCGAGGCCCGGGCCCGGGCCGCCGAACACGGCGTCGACGCCCGCTGCCGGTTCGAGGTCGGGGACATCCGGGAGGTAATCAAGGGACTAGCCGGCTTCGACGTGATCGTCCTGGGAGCCATCGGCCCGGTTTTCGGGGACTACCGGGAAACGCTCACGACCCTCGCTCCCTGCCTGAAGCCCGAAGGCCTTTTTATCGTCGACGAGGGATATTTCCATGACGCTTCTTCCTCCACTCACCCCATCATCCGGAAAAAAAGCGTCATTCTCCGGGAGATCGAGGAGGCCGGGATGGAACTGGTCGAGGAAGCTGTCATTTCCGAGGAGGACCTCAAGGAATCCGACGACGACATCTTCGCGAAGCTGAAAAACCGCTGTCTCGAGCTGGCCGCCGCCGTCCCGGATAAAAAAGATCTTTTCCTGGACTACGTCCGGCGGCAGCTGGAAGAGAACCGGGTCCTGGAGACCGAGGCGGTCTGCGCGACGCTGGTCATCCGCCGGAAAAAGCCGCCGGCGGAGGCTTGACCCTCCCTTTCCTCCCTCCCCGATTTCTGCTTTTATCGGCCGGCCAGCTTCCGAATCGCCCGGAGGACCGTATCCGGCGCATCCCGATGGAGGCGATGACCGCTGTTTTCGGCGAGGATGAACTCCCCTTTTCGGGACAAGCGGGACAGCGCCCGGTTCTCCTCGATCCAGTACGCCTGAAAAGCCCCGGCTTCCTCCCCGAAGGCGGGATTGGGACGGCCGGCGGCCACGACGATCAACGGAAGATCCCCGAACGCGGCCGCCTCCCTCACCTGCGAAGCGGTGGTCCCGAACATCGCCGCGTGTTCGGAGGCGACCGCTTCAAGATAGGACGCCATCATCCTCTCGTCGCCGTCGGAGCTTTTTTTGGCCGCCTCCGCCTGGGCGGCAAGATCCTCGGCCGCCTCCCGGAACATCCTCTTCAAGCCGGGGAACGCCTCCCCGGCAAACCAGCCGCGCGGCGGCGGATCCAGAAGGACAAGGCCGGCGACGTCCGCCGGAAAGTCATGGGCGAATCTCTGGACGTTCAGGCCGCCGAGGGAATGCCCCACCAGGACGTACGGCCCGGGGATCTCCGCCTTCCGGAGCAGGGCCTCGAGATCCGCGGCCTCGGCTTTCGCGTCGCGGGGCAACGGCCCCGCCTGGCTTCGGCCGTACCCGGCCCGGTCATAAACGACGACCGCGGTCTCCGGCGAAAGCGCCGCGACAACGGCCTCCCAATCCTTGAAGGACTCCCCCGCTCCGACATCGATGACGACGGCCGGCGTCCCCCGGCCGTGAAGCTCGCAATACAGCCGATGGCCGCCGACATCGACCGTCCGCCCGGCCGGACCGGCGGCCCGGCAAGCCGTCAACGCCCCCAGGAAACACACGACCGCGGAGATCAGCCGCCCGGAATTGTTTCGACTCATTCGCGTTCTCCCCGAGGATGTCCTTTCCGCCCGCTCAATGGAGGTTGGGGCCGGGACCAATTCCCGGGCAAGGCGAGGCGCAGACATGAAAAACCACCCTCCGAGAAGAAGACAGCCGTGCTCATCCCGCCTCCGGACGGATAGTATAGCCGGAATCGGGCTTTCCGGAAAACGCGGCTTGCAAACCGCGGTCGCGGAACGTAGGATGGGGCGGAGGAATGAAAATGAAAAGAGCGATCGCCGGCCCGGTTCTCGCGGTTCTCCTTGCGGCTCTTCCCCTGGGCGCCCAAACGAATGACCTTTTCGACGACACGCCGGCGGTCCCCTTGAACCACCCCGAAGCCGTCCTCGTCGGCGGCGAGGTCGGGCGCGAAACGTCCGTCGTCCTGGCCTCCCTGCCGCTGCGGAGCATGGCGGCCAAGGAAGCGGTTCGGGGGGATGACGGCCGCCTCGTTTTCCTCGGCGCGTACCGCTATGACGGCTATTCCCTGGCCGACATCCTCGACCGGGTCACGGTCGAAAAAAAGAACTCCGGGGAGTATTCCCGCATCATCGACGTGTATGTCGAAGTCGCGAATGAGGCGGGTGAAAAAGCCGTCTTCTCCTGGGGCGAGATCTATTATCCGGCCGACCGGCACCGGATCATCCTGGCGACGGCCGTCTCCCGGCTCGTCCCCTCGCTGACCAAGGATCTCTGGCCCCTGCCCTCGGAAAGCAAGCTGGTCGCCGGCTCGGATCTCCTCTCGATCCGAAACATCTCCCGCCCCTCCCGGATCACGATCCGGTCGCTGGACATGGGGATGTCCGGAATCGCGGACGGCAAGGGGGAGGCCTCATCGAAGACGAAGTTGCGCCTCTGTCTCAACGGCGTTCTGATCGGGGAATTGAGCCGGCTGCCGGAAAAAAGCGCCGCTTATGAATACCCGGCGGTTTTCTACGGCCGGGGCAAAGGGTTTCTGGGGATTGAAACATTCCGGGGGGTTGCGCTCCGGGAAGTTCTGTCCGGCAAATACCCCGCGGCTGATCGGGCGATGAGGGAAGGATTGGTCGCGGTCATCGCCTCCGACGGCTACCGGGCGGCCTTTTCCCTGGCCGAGATCGCCGACCGAAATGACTTTCGGGAGATTTTATTGATGGCTAAGGAAAACAACAGCGGCAAATCCGGCGGTTTCGCGCTTTTCCCGGCCGGAGATTTTTTTTCCGACCGGGCGGTCAAGGGAATCCGGACGATCGACCTCCGGGTTCCCTTGCACGACTAATCCTTCTTTTTTCCTCTCCTTTCCTCTCTCTTCGCGACGATCTTCTCCTCTCTTTATTGGCTGGAGAGTCCCCCCACCCAAGTCCCCCTAACCCGTTTTGCTGATTGCGGGCGTAAGATTAATAAGACCGCAAATCGAGGAATTTTTTCCCGCGTCTAAAATGCGCGGGGGATCTCTCGATCATGTTAATTGATTATTATAAATGTGTTAGACAAAAGAACTTCGCGTTTTAGATTCCCCGATTTTCACGAATTGATAAAAATCCTTAATTTAGCTAACATAAACGGCCGAAGGCAGATGAAATTCCCGTGAACATCCGGAAAAGGCAGCATTCGGCGATATGAAATCCGGCGGACGAATCTGGACCGAACGGCTGATCGCCGAAATCGACCAGTCCGTCCGGACCATCGTCGCCCGGAAGTTTCCCGACATTTCCTTCGCCGACCGGGAAGATGTCCTTCAGGAAGTCCAATTCAAAATATGGAAAATGCTCACAAGCGGGAAAAAAATCGACCGTTTAGAGTCTTATTTGTGGAAGGTTGTTTTTACGACAACCCTGGCTGTTATTGGGGACAAATTAAAGGCGGTCTCTCTCGATGACCACGGCGGCGGCGCGAACGGACCGGTTCCAGGCTGGAAGTCCGCGGATCCGGCTTTTGAGGAAATGGAACGCCGGGAGCTTCTGGACATTCTGGTCGGAAGACTTTCCCAGAAGCGCCGGCTGGTCGTTAAATGCCATCTGGCGGGAATGGATCTGGAGAAAACGGCCGCTCACTTGGGTTGGACAGTGCCCAAGGTCCGGCATCTTTTATACCGAAGCATCAAGGAGCTGCGGAAATTCTGCCTCGCCTCAGCATTGGAAGACAATGAACAAAGCGCATCACGAAAAGAGGAAGTCGAACGGCGGATGGTCCCCGTGTCCGAGTCCGGAGACGCTGGCGAAGTTCTTCCGGAATGAGCTTTCGGACGGGGAGCGGGAATCCCTGATCGACCACCTCCTCGTTTGTCCGGAATGCCGGGCGAAAATCGAGGTTTTGGACGAGATCCGACAGGACGTCCGGGCCAGGAAGCGCGATTTCCGGAATCTCGTCCGGCGGAGCCGTCGCGAAGCCCGCCTCGCCCGCGGGCGGCAGACGTCCGCTCTTGGCCGCTTTCCGCGCCGGACGCGGGCTTGGGCCGCGGCCGCGCTTCTTTTCGCCGCGGCCGGGGCCGTCACATATTCCGTTTTTTCCTCGCGCGCTCCGATCCGGGTCGTCCGCTCGGCCGGAGGAGAGGCCATGACGCTGCGCCGCCCGCTGGTCCTTTCCGACGGCAAGACGATTCTGTTTCGCTGGGAGACTCCTCCAGGCGGGGAAAATTATTGGTTCCGCTTAATCGACGATAGCTTGAACGACATTGTGCCGAAGACCTCCCTGAAAACCGCCCTCTATGTCCTCCACATGGAAAAGCTCGCGACAAGGATCGTCCCCGGAAAGACATACATTTGGACCGTAGAAGCCTTTGATGATATGACAAAGTTTATCGCCCGGTCCGAGGCGGTCTTCGCCTACCAAGGAAAATAAGATCCTACGGGCCGAGGCAGACAAAAGGCGCCCAATAATACGGATGCCGGCGCGTTGACTCCAAGAACGCGAGCTTAGCCCGCCGCAAGGCCGAGGCATAAGAATAGCCTTTCGCCACTCCCCGGTAAAAAGCCTCCATGAAATCGACCGCCACCCGGTCCTCGATCGACCATTGGCTGATGACCAGGGACCGGGCTCCGGCTTTTAGAAAAGCCTGGGCCAGGCCCCGGATCCCCTCGCCTCTTTCCAAGCGTCCCCCGGCCGTCTCGCATCCCGAAAGGACGACCAGGTCCGCCCGAAGCGGCAGCCGCCGGATCTCGGCCGGCTGGAGAAAACCGTCCTCGCCTCCCGAGCCGTCCGTCCCGAGGAGAAGGGCGCTTCGCATCCACTCCTCGTCGTCGATCCACCCGTGGGCGGCGAAGTGGATGATTCCGTAGGCATCGAGAGAGGCCGCCTTGAAAGCCGCCTCCAGGTCTTCGGCGCCGGCCAGAATCGTCGTCCTCTCCGGGGGAAAAAGCCTTCCTATTTTTTGGATCTCCCGGGCCGTGTTGGGCAGGGCGGGGAAATTGATCCGTTTGCCGGTTTCGAAGCTGATCGCCGGGATGCGGGATGTCGCCGCCACCCCGAGAAAATCCATCGGCCGCGCGGAAGGAAGCGCGCGCCGCCGGAGTCTCTCCAGCGAAGATGCGGAGTGGCCGTAGCGGAATTCATGGCTCTCGACGGCGAATCGCCGCCGGACCGGGTCGGAAACGAGCGTCTCGAAGGGGAGGTGATGGAGCGGGCCGTCCGGACTGATGATCAAGGCGTCGATCGAGCCCAGGCGATCCTCGAACGGACCGAGCAGAATTTCCCACAGCCGATGGCCTCCGCTCCACCCCCGGAATTCGCTTTCCGCGGGAAAGGTGAGAAACTCGAGGTAGCCTTCGACCAGCGCTTTCAGCTGGAACTCCGGAGGCAAAACGGCGACATCGAATCCGTTCGGGGTCACCAGGAAGGCGTAAGAGGCCGTCTTTCCGACGATGTATTCGACCAGGGCGTCGGCGGGACCGAGAAGGCCGTGCTTGACCTGGTCCAAAGACAGGGTGTCGATGAACGTTCCGCGCGGTTCCGGCGGCAGGAGCCGGCCGAGCTGGAGGAAGAAGTCGTGTCGCTCGGCCTCGATCCGCTTCAACTTCTCCAGGAGGGCCGTCCTCCGCTCCGGCGGGAGGTCGGGATCCTGGAGCTCGAGCTGGCAGCGGCTCAAGCGGAAGGCCAGGAGATCGGCCTTTTTACGGGCCTCGCGGCCGGCGTTCTCGACGCCTTCTCCGAACGCCAGGAGGCTCGATAGCAGGCTCCGGGCTTTCGATTGTTCGGCGACGTCAAAGGCCTCCTCGGCCCATCCCAGGCCGGGCTCCCTCGCCTCGGCCGCGACCAAGCACTTGATGAAAGCGTCGTAAAGATCGATTTTTTCCCGCCGGAAATCGGCCAGCAGGTCCGGCAGCGGAATCCCGAGGCCGATCCGGTCGACCTCGGCGACGGCCTTGCGATAATGGCCGACGGCCCGCTTTCCATCCCCCGCGGCTTCCGCCGCCCGGGCCATCCCCCAGGGGATGCGCCATTGGATTTCCGCCACTTCGTCCCGGCTCGTCAGGATCGCCGCCTCCTGAAAACGGCGGGTCGCCGTGCGGGGATCTCCGGCCTCGAGAAACGATTCGCCCAGGAC
>JAAZPG010000089.1 GCA_012797375.1 Acidobacteriota bacterium | reverse complement strand
GGAAAGTCGAGGGAATCGTCGTCCGCTCCGGAGAGGGCGAGGGAGGCGTCGGCATCGCCTTCCGCCCGGCCGACGAGGAGGCCCGCCGGAAAATCTTCTCCCGCCTGGCCGAGACCGTTTCCCCCAAGGACCTGGCCGAGCTCAAGCTCCGCTATCCGGAGCTTCACACCTCGGCCATGGTCGCCTTCTCCTCCCCGGATAAAATCCGGGAGCTGCTCGCCGGAGCCCGGCGGGCCCGGACGGAAATCACCGCCCTTCCCGCCCATGTCCGACAGCCGGCGACCCTCACTCTCGAACACGTCGACCCCGGGAGAATCTGCGTCCTGAGCGGTAAAACCCTCAACCTCCGCTTCAAGACCGGAGACCCCGTCTTCATGTCCTTCCAATCCGGATATGCCACGTATAATTTCGAGACAACGGTCCGGCGCCTCGGCGAGAACGGCGATTCCCTCGAGTGCTTCTATCCCCGGATCCTCTTCTACTCGGAAAAGCGCTCCTTGAAGAGGGAATCGCCCCAAGACGGTCTCCGCCTGGAACTGGTTCTCCCGCCCCCATTTTCGGCCGGGATCTCGGGTCCGGTCGTCGACCTCTCGGATACCGGGGCCAGCTTCATCGCCGATGCCGGCGGCTTGGCCCTGCTTCCCGGCACGCCCGTCGGCACCGTCCGGATCTTCGACAACGGCCGCCTGGTCCGGGAAGAGCGGGGCGAAATCCGCCACGCCGTCCGGACGGAAGAGGACGGATCCCCGGCCTTCCGCTATGGGCTTCAGTTCGGCATCGGCCGCTTGAGCATCCAGGCGGTCCACCCCCATCGGCGCAGCACCGACGTCCCCCCCGCCGCGGCCGCCGAGCCGGGAAGCGGGGCCGATCCCGGGCTGCCGGACATTCTCCGCGAGCTTTCTCATCGTCCTCCCGCCGTCATCCGCCTGGAAAACGAGCGGGGGGAAGAAATCGTCGGCCTCTTGAATACATCGTACCCGCCGGACGGAAATCCCGTGCCCGTCGTGATCATCCCGCCCGCTTTCGGGAAGACGAAGGAAACATTGTTCGGCCTGGCCCTGACCCTAGTCGAAAATTTCCGCCGGGCCGGCCGGCGGCTGGCGGTTTTCCGCTACGACGGAATCCGGTGCAAAGGCGAAAGCCACAAGGATCCCGAGGCGGCCGAGCCGCCGTTCGAAATGGTCGACTCCAGCCTCAGCCAGGGAGCGGCGGACTTGAAAACGGTCCTGGAATGGCTGGAGATGAATCCGACGATCAAGGCCGGTCCGGTGATCCTGGCGACGTTCTCGCTTTCCGCCTTGGAAGCCCGGATCGCCCTCCGCGACCCCGCCGTGCGCCGGCGCGTGCATTATTGGATCGCCTGCATGGGCACGCTGGAATTCCGCGACCTGATGAACCGCGTCAACTGCGGGCTCGACCTGCTCGAGCAGCACCAGCTGGGCATCGATCTCGGGGTCATTCCCATCCTCGGCAACTTGGTCAAAATGAGGCATTACGCGGCCGACGTGGTCGCCTCCGGGGTAGCGACCCTCGACCAAGCCCGGGAAGACATGCGCCACCTCAACCTCCCGGTCACCTGGATCTACGGAAAACACGATAATTGGGTCAAGGCCGAGTTCGTCCGCGACGTCATGAGCATCAAGGCCGAGGCTTCCCGGGAAGTCTTTTCCGTTCCCCTGGGACATAACGCCCGGAACTCCGAGGAAGCCCTCCGGCTGTTCGGGACGGTCACCTCCCTCGTCCATCGCTTCCTTCACGGGACGATGATCGAGGCGATCCCGCCGGAGCGGAAGAATCTCGAATATCTGAGGCGGGCGGGGAAGGACCGTCTCCCGGGCCGGATTTTTAAAAACAAGCACACCTACTGGACCCATTACTTGGTGGGGGAAAAAGGTCTTCTCGGCTTCGACACGATGGCCTTGTCGGACGATTACGTCCGGCTCATGGAGGATCAGCGCAAGGCCTTGGATTTCGATCCGGAAGACCGGTTCCTCGACCTGGGGGGCGGCACGGGGAATTTCATCGCCCACATCCTCCAAAGCGGAGGCCCTCTGCCCACAAAGCTGGTTCTGGCCGACCTGGTCCCGGAGGCGCTGGCCCGGGCTTACGACAAGCTGACCTCCCTCGAGCCCTCGCTGAAGGACGCCGGCCGGCTGTCCGTCCTGGGCCTCGACGCCGAATTGAACCGTTTTATCCCCGTCCGGAGGCTCCTCGCCGGCGAAAACGGGCGGTTCGAAGAATTGGCCGAGCAGATCGAAAACCTGCCTCTCCAATCCGCCCTCCGGATCGACGCGGCCTACTCTCCCCGCCTTCACCGGATCCTCCGGGGCGAGGAAATCACTCCGGAGACGGATCGGTTTCTGAAAAGCACCTTCGAGCTGGCCGAAGGCCGCGTCATCCGCGACTTCAATCTGGCCGCCCGCTGGACCGCCGGTCTTGCCCCGGGGCATCCGGCTTTCCGCAAGCTGGCCTTCCCCGGCGGCCGGGAAACCGCTTTCTTTCTGCCGTTCAAGGAAGAGCGATTCGACAAGATCCTGATGAGCCTCGTCCTCTCCTATATTTTCAACCCGGTCGAAACCCTCCGGGAAGTCCGCCGCCTCATCGCCCCCGGGGGACGCCTCGTCCTGTCGAGCATGCGGCCGGATACCGACGCGTCCGGCTTGTTCACCCGGCTTTTGGAAAAGATCGAAGCGGCGCCGGAGGACGCGCTCCCCATTCCCGGTCCGAAAAGCCGGATCCTCGACTCGATGCGATCGTTTCTCAACGATGCCCAGGCTCTCGTGGATCTGGAGGAAGCCGGGACATTCGATTTCTTCGATCCCGGCAAGCTGGAGCTTCTCTTGGGAGAATCGGGCTGGACTCAGGTCGAGATCCTGCCTTCCTTCGGGACCCCTCCTCAGGGATACGTCGTCGTCGCCAAACCGAGGAACTGACATGAGGAAAAAGGACAAGAGCCTCTTCGAGCGGCTGGGCGAGGAATACGACCTGCGCGGGCGCACCCAGTGGGTCATTTTCTTCAGCGCCATCCTCTTCGCGGCGTTCATCCTCCTTGACCGCTTGTACACGCCGCCGATGTTTCACACGTTCCTCGTTATCCGCCTGGCCGTTCTCGCCGCTCACGGCGTGTTGTTCCTCATTCTTCGCCGGACGCGATCCAACCGCGGGGCGGAAATGGTCGCGATCGCCCTGACGGTCGTCGACGCCGGCGGGATCTCGATCATGATCCAGATGCTGGGCGGAGTCTCGACCGCCTACGTCCAGGGTTTGTACCTGGTCATCATGGGCGTCGTCGTCCTCGTTCCCCTGCGTTTCGCCGCCTCGGCTTCCTTGTACGCCTTGATCTGGCTCGGCACCGCCGTCCCCTCGATTTTCCGGCCGCCGGCCTCCGGCCTTCAGGAACGGGCGACGGTGTCCAACCTCTTTTTCTTCTCGTCCGTCATCATCCTGGGATTGACCGGTTCTTATATCATG
>JAAZPG010000088.1 GCA_012797375.1 Acidobacteriota bacterium | reverse complement strand
TGACGATCGTCGTCGAAAAAGTCGAGGATTAAGCGGCCTTTTTCCCTCCGGGCCGGCCCGCCGGGGCCGTGTTTTGCATCCCGCCGGGAGAATGGATACAATGCGGGCATGCGCCCGCCTCGAATCATCCCCCGGTTTTTCATCCTGTCCCTGATCGGCGTCGCGGCGACGCACGCCGCCGCCGAGCATCGCTTCCTCAACCTGATGCCCCGGCCCTCGGCCGTCCTTTTAACCGAAGGCCGGTTCCATCTGAGCGAGACGTTCACCGTCGGAGCGCTCGGCCGGCCCGGCGACCGCGCCCGCCGGGCGGCCGACCGGTTCCTGGAGCGGCTCAGCGGACGGACGGGGCTCGTCCTCCGAAAAGAGGTTCCCCTCCCGGAAGGAGGGGAAAGCGGGGCGGCCCTGCTTTTTTCCTGCGAGCGGACCGGCGAGCTCCTGCCCGGCGAGGATGAGTCCTACCGTCTGACCGTCGGGCCTGACCGGATTCTCCTGGTCGCTCCGACGGATCTGGGGATTCTCCACGGGTTCGAGACGGCCCTTCAATTGCTCGCCTCAGGGCCGGACGGATATTTTTTCCCTTGCGTCCAAATCGAGGACGCCCCCCGTTTCCCCTGGCGCGGGCTTTTGATCGACAGCGCCCGTCATTTTCACCCGGTCGATGTGATCAAGCGGAACCTCGACGGCCTGGCCGCGGTCAAGATGAACGTCCTCCACTGGCATTTGACGGAGGACCAGGGATTCCGGGTTGAAAGCAAGGTCTTCCCCGCTCTCCACCGGCTCGGCTCGGACGGGCTTTTTTACTCCCAGGACCAGATCCGGGACATCATCGCCTACGCCGCGGACCGCGGCATCCGGGTGATGCCGGAATTCGATCTTCCGGGGCATTCGACGAGCTGGTTCCCGGCTTTTCCCGAGCTGGCCAGCGCGCCCGGCCCCTACCGGATTTCCCGGACCTACGGCGTTCAACTGCCCGCTTTCAACCCGGCCAATTCCCAGGTCTACGTCTTCCTCGACGCGTTCTTAGGGGAGATGGCCGGGCTGTTCCCCGATCCTTATATTCACATCGGGGGGGACGAAAACAACGGCAAGCACTGGGACGCCAATCCCGAAATCCAGGCGTTCATGAAGGAGAAGGGCTTGGCCGACAACGCCGCCCTCCAGGCCTATTTCAACGGCCGGCTGTTCGAGATCCTGGCCAAGCACGGCCGGAAAATGGTCGGCTGGGACGAGATCTTCCAGCCTGGTCTGCCCAAGGATATCGTCATTCAATCCTGGCGGGGGACCGAAGCCCTCGTCCAAGCCGCCCGGCGGGGATACGCCGGCTTGCTCTCCAACGGCTATTACGTCGATCTCTGTTATTCCGCGGCCGATCACTACCTGAACGACCCTCTTCCCCCCGGACACGGCCTTTCGGAGGCCGAGGCGGCCCTCGTCCTGGGCGGGGAGGCGACGATGTGGAGCGAGCTGGTCTCGCCCGAGACGATCGATTCGCGCATCTGGCCGCGGACGGCGGCCATCGCCGAACGGCTCTGGTCGCCGGCCGACACCCGCGACGTGGACGACATGTACCGGCGGCTGGAACCTCTTTCGATCCAACTGGAAGAACTGGGCTTGACCCATCTTAAAAATAAAGACATGCTGCTCCGGCGTCTCGTCCGGAACATGGAGGTCGGACCGCTCCGGCTGCTGGCCGACGCCGTCGAGCCGCTCAAGGGCTACAAGCGCCATACGGTGGGCAAGGTCCAGACGACGCTGGCCCCGCTCACCCGGTTCGTCGATGCCGTTCCGCCGGAATCCCTGACCGCCCGCCATTTCAGCCGGATCGCGGCCGCGTTCCTCGACCGGCGCGACGCCGGATCGGCGGAAGCGCTCCGGAC
>JAAZPG010000087.1 GCA_012797375.1 Acidobacteriota bacterium | reverse complement strand
GGAACCTGTCCTGGACGAACACTCCGGCCCGGTCCGCTTGACGGCGGGAGAAGACGCTGGCGTACGGCCCCCAAAGGCTTTCCGAGAAATAGGCCGAGTCGCCCGTCTCCCGCTCGATCTCGGCTCCGGCCGTCAGCGTGTGGCCCGGCCGGAGGAAGAGGTTGTTCTGCCAGTCCGCCCTGAACCGGGCGCTGCGGTAACGGGCGGTCTCCGAGTCGAAGGGATGGCTTTCGTCGACCGGGTTGTCGTTTTCGCGGGTTGAACGGATGTAGGCGAAGCCGGCTTTGGATTCCCAACGCCCTCCGGCGCTCAGGGTCCGGATTTGGGCCCGGACGAACCCGGACCGGTAATCCTGGATGCTGTTGGGATCGTCCCCGTAGGCACCGCCGAAGGCGTCGAGATCGGTCCGGGCCGAAACGCCCCGGATGATCAGGTCGATCTCGGTGCCGCCGGCCAAGACCAGGCCGGCCCGGCCGGACAGCGTCCAGTTGCGATAGCCGTCTTGTTCGGTGTTTCCGGCGTAGGCGCTGGAGGCGGCCGAAACGCCTTCGGTCGATTCGCGCGACGCGCTGAGGTCATACCGGAACGCCCCGGCCGACCCCCGGATGTCCAGTCCTCCGGAGAGGGTTCCGTGCGACCCCCCGCGGGCGCGGAACGTCACCGCCGGTTTCCCCATCCCCCGGCCGGTCAGGATGTTGATGACGCCTCCGAGGGCGTCCGAACCGTAGAGGGTGCTTTGGGGACCGCGGAGGATTTCGATCCGTTCGACGCCGTCGAGGGTCATGTGGGCGAGGTCGAAGGAGCGGGACGGGTTGATCGGATCGTTCAGGGGCACGCCGTCCAGGAGGACGAGAACATGTTCCGAATTCGCCCCCCGGACGAAAATGGACGAAGCCGCTCCCGGCCCGCCGTTGCGGACGAGGCCCAAGCCGGGCGTGTCGCGGAGAGCGTCGAGGACGGAGGCCGGGCGGGTCCGTTCGAGATCCTCCCGGGTGATGACCGTGACGGCGCTGGCGATCTCGATCAGGGGCGTTTCAAGGCGGGCGGCCGTGACGACGATCTCGTGGCGGAGAAACGAAGGCGTCGTCTCCGGCGAGGCGTCTTTGGAAGCCGCGGCTTGTCCGATAAGAACCGCGATCGCCGGGATTAAGAGACAGACACGACGGGAATGGTGATAAAGGGTCATGAGAAACCTCCTCTTCCGACCCGAAGATTGGTTTCGCTCAAGCCGGTGAAGGTTTCCTGGCTCTCGGATCATCCTCCTCCCGGGCCTTCCCGCCGCCTTGCGGCGACCGTGGCGTCTTCCGGGATTCGTACCCGATTACAGTAGCGGGGACTGCGTCCGCTTTTCACGGACTTCCCTTCGCTCCAGCTCGCGACGAGAGTCCATTCTCTTCTTTTCGATTTTTATTGTCAAGATTATGTACGGTGCTAAATGCGGCCTCAGAATCATTTAGGCGTATGAGAATTATCTGCGGAAATCGCGTCGTATAGGTTGGTGATTGATACTTGCAATATGTAACCAAAAAAGGTACAATCGTACCCGAAATGAGTACAAATGTACCCATAATGGATACATAATGAAAACACCCTGTCTGATCGACGCGCTCTTCGGGAAAACGAAACGGTCAATTCTGGTCTTGCTCTTCGGCCACGACGATGAAGCATTTCACTTAAGAAAAATTCTGCGGCTGGCGAACATTTCTCCTGGAGCAGGACAGAGAGAACTGAAAAAGCTGGCGGATGCGGGGCTGATCACCCGCTCCGTCAAGGACAACCAGGTTCTCTTTCAGGGCAATCCGCACTGCCCGATTTTCCCGGAAATAAAAATGCTCGTGACCAAGACGGCGGGCGCGGCCGATGTTCTGAGGGCGGCTCTTGACCCTCTAATTAAAAGGATCTCCGTTGTGCTCATTTACGGCTCTCTCGCTCGGGGCTCGGCCGGCAACGAAAGCGATCTTGATCTCCTTATCGTCGGTGAAGTAAGGTTCGAGGAAATCGTCAACGCTCTC
>JAAZPG010000086.1 GCA_012797375.1 Acidobacteriota bacterium | reverse complement strand
GATCTGCCAGAGGAGGAAGTTGGAGATCCGGCGTTCGCCGCTCGTCCGGATCAGCAGGTCGGGATCGGGCAGCCCGGCCGTGTCCAAGTACCGGCTGAAAACGTTCTCGTCAAGGTCGCCGGCCGCGAGCCGCCCCTCGGCCAAAATCCGCCGGACGGCCTCGACGATTTCCGCCCGGCCGCCGTAATTCAAGGCCAAACCGATGATCATCCGGGAATTGCCGCGGGTCATCGTCTCGACCCGCTCGAGCTCGCGGCGGAGCCCTCCGGGAAGCTTGTCTTTCGCCCCCAGGACGCGCAGCCGCAGGCCGTGCTCCATGAGAAGTCCGTCTTCTTTCCCCAGGGTCTCCTCGAGAAGACGCATCAAGGTTTGGACTTCCCGGGGGGGGGCGTTTCCAGTTCTCGGTGGAAAAGGCGAACAGCGAGAGAACGTCCAGGCCGGCGCGGGCGCCCGTCTCGATGATTTCCCGGACGGATTTCGCCCCGGCCTTGTGGCCTTCGACCCGTGGCAATCCCCGTTCCGCGGCCCACCGGCCGTTGCCGTCCATGATCACGGCCACGTGACGGGGAATCCGGGCGGCGTCCAGGCGGAGAGCCAGGCGGGCTTCCTCGCTGCCGTCCTCAAGCCATCCGTCCAAGCCTTTTAACATGCGCATAGTATAGCGGATGGCCGGCCGGCCGTCCATGGATTCGGAGGGCGAGTTTTGATATCCTATGCCCTATCAAGAGGTTGTCATGTGCCTAGCGATTCCCGTCCGGGTCGTCGAAATCGACGCCTCGGGCGATGCCGGAAAAGTCGATTATCTGGGGACGAAAATCGGGGCGAACTTCGCCCTGATCCGGGACGTCCGGGTTGGAGACTGGGTCATCGTTCATGCCGGATTCGCCATCTCCCGCCTGGATGAAGCGGAAGCCCGGGAAACGCTGGCCCTGCTCCGTGATGTCCAGGATGCCGGGAGATCCTGAGGTGACGTCCGACTTGTTCCGCGACCGCCGGGTCGTCGCCGGCCTGCTCTCCGAAATCGCCGCCGCGGCCGCGTCGTCCTCCCCGCCGGTCCGGTTGATGGAAGTCTGCGGCACGCACACCATGACGATTCATCGTCATGGGCTCAAGGACCTGCTCGCCCAGGCCGGCGTCGAGATGATTTCCGGACCGGGCTGCCCCGTCTGCATCACCCCGGACGGCTTCCACGAAGCGGCCATCCGGCTGGTGACGGAACGGGAAAACCTCATCCTGGCGACGTTCGGCGACATGACCCGGGTTCCCACCCGGCTCGGATCCCTCCAGGCGGCCGTCCCGGCGCCGGGCTCGGCCGTTAAAATCGTCTATTCTCCGGAAGAAGCGCTGACCCTGGCCCGCTTGAATCCGGTCAAGGACATCGTTTTTTTCGGGGCGGGTTTCGAAACGACGATCCCGGCCATCGTCCTGACCGCCGGGCGGGCCCAAGCGGAAGGATTGAAAAACATCGCCGTTCTGACGGCCTTTTGGACCATCCCCCCTCCCCTGCGGGCGATCGTTTCCTCGGGCGAGATCCGCATCAGCGGATTTCTCTACCCCGGCCACGTCAGCGCGATCATCGGCCTGGAACCCTATGCCTTCGTCGCCCGGGAGTTCGGGCTGCCGGGGGCGGTCGCCGGCTTCGAGCCGGGCGACATCCTCCTCGGCGTCCGTTCCGTCGTGGAGCAGATCCGGGCGAAGAAACCCGCGGTCGTCAATGCCTATCCCCGGGTCGTCCGGCCGGAAGGAAATCCCGCCGCCCGGGAGGTGATGAACCGGTTCCTCGAGCCTTATGACGCCCTCTGGCGGGGATTGGGACGCATCCCGGCGAGCGGGCTGCGCTTCAAACCGGCCCACGCGGCCGTCGACGCGGCCGTCAAGTATGCCCTTCGTCCGGCCGAGGACGCGTCCGACTCCCCCGGCTGCCGGTGCGGCGAGATCCTGCGAGGCGTTATTTCGCCGCCTCAATGCCGGTTGTTCAGCCGCTCCTGCCGGCCCGAATCGCCCCGCGGGCCCTGCATGGTCTCTTTCGAGGGGGCTTGTTACGTTCATCATAAATACCGGGGATCGTCCCCGGCTCAAAGAAGGAGCAGAAAATCCCATGGATAAAATCAGCCTCGAGCTGGGCGGCGGCGGGAAAACGATGCGCGATTTCCTCGCCCGGTCGATTCTGCCGACCTTTCCCAACGCCCGCCTGGCCGGTCTTCCGGACGCCGCCTCCCTCCCGGGCGGCATCGCCTTCACGACCGACAGCTACGTCGTCGACCCGATCTTCTTCCCGGGAGGGGACATCGGAACCCTGGCCGTCAACGGCACGGTCAACGACCTCGTCGTCTCCGGAGCCAAGCCCCGGTTCCTCTCCCTGGCCCTGATCCTGGAGGAAGGCCTGGAAACGGCCTCCTTGGAGCGGATTCTTCGCTCTATCCGGAAAACGGCTGACGCCGCGGGCGTTGAAATCGTCACCGGAGACACCAAGGTCGTCCGCCGGGGACAAGGCGACAAGATCTTTGTCAACACCTCCGGGATCGGCCGGATCATCGGCCGCGCCCGGCCCGGGGCCATCCGGCAGGGCGACCGGGTCATCGTCACCGGAACGCTCGGAGAGCACAGCTTGGCCGTTCTGGCCGCCCGGGGCGAGTTCGGCTTCGAAAACCCGGTGAAAAGCGACTGCGCCCCCCTGACCTTCCTTCTGCCGCTTTGGTCCCGGGGAGTCCGCTGGATGCGCGACATCACCCGGGGAGGATTGGCGACCGTTCTCTCGGAACTGGCCGAACAATCGCCCTGTCCGATCCTGCTCGAGGAAAAAGCCATCCCCTTGTCGACGGCCGCCAAATCGGCGGCCGGACTTCTCGGGATCGATCCGCTCTACCTGGCCTGCGAAGGCCGGGCGGTCATGATCGTCCCCGAGAACCGGGCGGAGGGCGTCCTCTCCCCCCTCCGCGGCCATCGCCAGGGCCGCCGGGCCGCGATCGTCGGCCGGGCGGACAAAGCCCCCGGCCGGCCCGGCGAGCTTCTTCTCCGGACCGAAAGCGGCGGTCTGCGCCTGCTTGAGCCCTTGACCTCCGAGCTTCTTCCCCGGATATGCTGAATCCCTCGTTGAGGTTTTTCCGGCCTCGGCCGATTCTTCCGGCGACGGCCCTGGCCTTGTGGGCCGCCTTCGCCTTTCCCGCCGCCGCCCCGGGTCAGACGACGACGACGTTCCGGACGAGCGTTCCCGAAATCCGCTCCCTCTGGCATCTCATCCGGGCGACGCTCGAAGCCAACCGGATGTCCTTCCCCGGCAAGTCGGGACTGATTTCGGCGTTTTCGGCCGGAAGCCTCTATCCGCAGATCTGGATCCGCGACGCGGCCACGACCATCCAAGCGTCCCGGTATTATTCTCCGGCGGAGGAAATCGTCTCCTGGCTGGAAGAATTTCTCGCCTTTCAAGAAACCGGCGGCGGTCTGCCCGATTGGTTCGACAGCCACGGGCGATCGGATAAAAACATCACGGAAACGGACCAGGAAGCCTCCGCGATCCTGGCCGCCGCCCGGGCCGTCGAGATCCACGGTCCCGGGTGGCTGGAGAAAAAGATCGCCGGCCGGCCGGTCCTCGACCGGCTCGACCTGGCCCTCTCCTTCGTTCTCGAACGACGGTTCGACGTGAAACGCGGCTTGGTCACGGGCGCCCACACGGCCGACTGGGGGGACCTCGGAATGGAGGAAGCCGATCAAACGGCGATCTACGCCGGCCAAAGCACCCGCTGGACATGTGACATCTACGACCAAAGCATGTTTTACGGAGCGGCCCGGGCGCTCGCCGGAATGCTCCGGAACACCGGCCGGGTTGAGCGGGCCGATTTCTGGACGCGGCGGGCCGAAAGCGTCCGGGAAGCCGCCGACCGCTATCTCTGGCAGGAAAGCCGCGGATTTTACCGCGTCCACGTCCATCTCGACGGCCCGGTCCATCCCTTCGATGAGGACGACATGTTCGCCATGGGGGGGAACGCCGAGGCCGTCGTTTCCGGCTTGGCCGGCCCGGAGAAAGCCGTCCGCATCATCCAGGCCGCCTTGGCCCGCCAGGAAGCATTCCGGATGCCGACGATCGGGGCAGCCCTGCTTCCCCCCTACCCGAAAGGAACCTTCAAACACCCCATGGTCGACGATCCCTACGAATACCAAAACGGCGGTTTGTGGGACTGGTTCGCCGGAAGGCTCGTCCGGGCGATGTTCGATCATGGATATTCCGGGGCCGCCCGGGCCAAGCTCTTGGAGATCGCCCGGAAGAACATCGCCGCCGGAGGCCTCCACGAATGGAACGCGCCGGACGGAAGCGGACGCGGCAGCCCCGTCTTCGCCGGCAGCGCCGGAAGCTTGGCCTCGGCCGTGGCCGAAGGATATTTCGGTGTCCGTTTGACGCGGGACGGCTGCCGCCTCGAACCGCGCCTGGCCGAGGACGGAGCCAAAGTCTTTTTCCGCCTGCCGGCCTCGGGAAGCGCGGCGGCCTACGAATATTCCTGGAATCCGGCCGAACAGCGGGTCGTCTTCCGATATGAAAGCCCCTCTTCCCGGCCCGGATGGATCCGTCTCCTCCTGCCCCGGGCGCTGTCGGAGGCGGAGCTCGACGTCCGCCGGGACGGCCGCCCTGTTCCCTTCTCCATCGAACGTTTAGGCGAGGATGTCTTGCTGGTCCTGGAAACCGATTTCGCCTCCCACACCCTCGTCCTCCGGGCAAAAAAAACCTCTCAAGGAAGCTCCCGCTCATGACGGTCACGATCCGCATCCTTTCCCCCTCCGAGCACTGCCTTTCCCGGTCGGATGTCGATCCCGACGCCCTGAGGATTCTCGCCCGTCTTCAGAGAATGGGCTTCATCGCCTACCTCTGCGGCGGAGCGGTCCGGGACCTCCTTCTCGGAAGGACGCCCAAGGATTTCGACGTCGTCACGGACGCCCGCCCCGGGCAGATTAAAAAGCGTTTCGCCAACGTCTTCATCATCGGCCGGCGTTTCCGCCTGTGCCACGTTCATTTTCCCGGCGGCAAAATCATCGAAGTCGCCACCTTTCGGCGCGATCTTTCGGCGGAGGAACAGGCGGCCCCGCCGGGAAAAATCCCGCCCGAGCTGCTCTACGGGACTCCGCGGGACGACGCTTTCCGGCGCGACGTGGCGATCAACGCCCTGTACTACGACGCCCGGACGGGAGAAGTCATCGATTACGCCGGCGGCCTGGAAGACCTGGCCCTCAAGCGCGTCCGGATCATCGGCGATCCGGCCGCCCGGTTCGCCGAGGACGCGGTCCGCATCTGGCGGGTCGTCCGCTACGCCGCCCGTCTCGGCTTCGACATCGAGGAGGAGACGGCCCGGGCGATCCCGGTCTTCGCTCCCCTGCTCGGGAAATGCTCCGGCGCCCGGCTGTATGAGGAACTCAACAAGGAGCTGGTCGAAAAGACCCGGCCGGTCGTGGACGCCCTCCGGGCCCATGGACTTCTCCGCCACATCATCGGCAGCTTCGGGGAAGATTATGAAAGCGACGACGCGCTTTTCGAGCGTCTCCGCGCGCTTCTGGAAGCGAAAGACCGGCTTCAGAAGGAAGGCGTCGTCTGGAGCCGGGAAGAGGCCTATGCCCTGTTTTTCTGGCCCTGGGCCGAATCCTTCTTCGCCGGTAAGGACGGCGATATCCGGGCCGTCCTGGAAAAAGCCTTCGAAAGCGCCGGCCTGCAGGCCGTTTTCCCCCGGAAGGTCCGGACGGACGTCGCCCATATCCTGACGCTCGTCTCCCAAATCATGAATGTCTTGCGGACCGGCCGGCCGCGGTGGTCCCTCCGCCGCCAAGCTTTATTCGAGTCCGCCGTCCGGATCTACGGAGTGATCGAGGACGGCCGACCGCCGGAGCCGGGCGCGTTTCCGGAAAAGCTTTTCGGCCGGCCGCGGCCATCGTCCGGAGAGCCGGAGCCAAGACCCGAAGGGAAGCGCCGTCCCCGCCGCCGGCGGCGCCGGAAACCCCATCCGCCCAAGGCGGAATAGTCCGGCCGGTTTTTTTGCCCCGGGGCCGCTCCCGGGCCGGATTCCGCAGAGAACGAATCGTCAACCGCTTCTTCCGGGTCTTCCTTGACACCGCGTCGCGCCCAGCCTATCATTTTTTTATGAGGGGGGATCGCGATCGGCGGGGTTTCGGGAGGGAGACGCCGACGCGATTCGATCGCCGAGCCCGAATCCCGCGGAATGAAAACGACCAGGGATCCCCGGCGCGCCTGGCCGTCTGAAACGCCGTCCGCAGAGTCCCGACATGCGAACTAGCAAAAGAAAATGGGTCGTTCCGCTGATCCTCTTCACCGGAAGCCTGATTTTCAACTTGACCTTGAATAAGAGCATCATCCTGGACGGGGATGAAGCCGCCCTGGTTATGAAATCCGTGGGCACTCTCAACGGAGAGCTTCCCCTCGTCGATTTCGTCGGCTTCACCTACCCGCCCGGGAGATACTTTCTTCTGGCTCTTTTGTTCACGGTGTTTTCTCCGTCCGTGGCCGTGGAGCGGCTGTTCTTCGTCGTCCTTCGCTCCCTGGTCAACGTCCTCATGTACCTGTTCGCTACAAAACTCCTCCCCAAAGGATGGACCTTCCTGCCGGTCGCCATGATCGGCGTCATGGCCTGCTTTCCCTGGAAGACGCTCCTTCCCTTTGTCACCCTTCTCAACTTGATCTTCCTGGAGAAACTCGCCGCCGCTCCGCTGCGGAAAAAAGCCCTCCTTTCCTCCGCGGTCGTCGCCGGGTTCACCCTCGGATTCCGCCAGGACATCGCCCTGTACGCCTGGGCGGCCGCGGCCCTTTTGATCGCTTGGCAGGTTTATGAGGCTCTCCCCGAAACGGAGTCCGGCCGCTTCTCCGCGCCCGCGTTCCTCAAGGGAAATCTCAAACACCAGAGTCGCTATTTCCTGACGATGGCCGGCGTCTTTTCTCCCCTGGCCGCGTTTTATTTCCTGAAGTCCCACGGGATAAAGCTGCTTTACGAAATGTTCATCGGCCGGCCGGCCGATCATCTTCGGGTGGTTGCTCATTATTCCCATCATTTCCCCTCCCTCGGGAAAACCCTGCAGTCTCCGCTGGACGGGGAAAAGATTTTTCTATGGATTTTCCTTCTCATTCTCCCGGCGACGGCCGCCCTGTTGCTGACCCGTGTTTTCCGGGAACGGCGCCTCACGCGGGAAAATCAGACCGTGCTCGCGATCCTCGTGATCGCCGTCCTTTCGTTCTCCAGCGAGACGTTCGTCTATGCGATCTTCGAGCGTCTTCTCCAGGGCGCCACGGCTCTCTATCTCCTCACGGCCTATCTGCTTTCCCTGGCGGATTCCCGCCTCCGGGCGCTTGTCCGGGCCAAGATTCGGCGGCCGGCCCTTCGCCGGGCGGCGGCGGCCGGGGCTCTCGCCCTCCTTCTGTCCGGGCCAGTCGCCTTCAGCGTCTATGGGCTGGCCGCGAAAAACGTCAATGACCGATGGACCCTGGCCCGGGATAAAAACGCTTATATCGTCTCCCCCTCGGGAATCGCGAGCAGCCGGAAAAGAATCCAATTCGTGCTTCACGCGATCCAGGCAAAGCTGGCCCAAAAGAATATAATCGATGACCGGGACGTCCTGTTGTACGCGGAAGGATCGCTGATTTATTATACATCGACTTGGGCCGAAGCCCGGAGATTGGATTTTCATCTCAAACCGCTCAAGCCGTCCCTCCTGGAGGCCGACCTTGGGGCTCTCCGGCCGCGATTCCTCCTCATCCAGAACTCCGCGTTGTATGTCGTGAAGAAATTCCCGGAAAGACTCCGGAGAAAAATCGAGGACGAATACGCGCCCGCGCTTCAAAAGAGCGGATTCACCGTTTATCGGCTCAGGGACGGAACGTAAAAAGACTCTCGGCTTGACGAACGGCCGGATCGCCGTTTTTTCGGGAATCCGCCCCGAGTCCGTCAGGCTTTGATGACGTTTTTCCGCGGCGTCTTGACCGCGTTCCGCGTGTCGATCACGAGCCGGGCGTTCTTCACGATGAAATCGTAGTCGTAGCAGGAATGATCGGTGGCGATGATCACCGCGTCGACGGCCCGGAGCCGGGCCGCGGTCAAGGGCACGGATTTAAGCTTTAAGCCCGGATATTCCCGGTGGCCCGAAGATTCCGGGACGTAGGGATCGTTGTATTCGACCCTGACGTCCTTGGCCCGGAGGATGCTGATGATCTTGAGGGACGGCGACTCCCGCTGATCATCGATATTTTTCTTGTAGGCGATGCCCAGGACGAGGATCCGCGAGCCCTTGAGGGACTTGCCCCGGGCGGCCAGGGCTTCCATCGTCTTGTTGACGACGTAGTAGGGCATTTTCGTGTTGATCTCGCCGGCCAGCTCGATGAACTTCGTCTGGTAGTCGACCTCGCGGGCTTTCCAGGTCAGGTAAAAGGGATCGATCGGGATGCAATGCCCGCCCAGGCCGGGGCCGGGATAGAAGGGCATGAATCCGAAGGGCTTGGACGAGGCCGCCCGGATCACTTCCCAGACATCGATGTCCATCCGTTCGAAAATCAGCTTCAATTCGTTGACCAGGGCGATGTTGACGGAGCGGAAGATATTTTCGAGGAGCTTGGCCGATTCGGCCACCCGGGTGGACGAGACGGGGACGGTTTTGGCCACGACCTGCGAATAGAGGGCGTCGGCCAAGGCCAGGCAGTCGGGCGTCAGCCCGCCGACGACCTTGGGCGTGTTTTCGGCTGAAAAGACCGGATCCCCGGGATTTTCCCGCTCGGGCGAGAAGGCCAGGAAGAAATCTTTTCCGCCCTTCAGCCCCTTCCGCTCCAGGATCGGGAGCATTTCCTCGTCGGTGGTTCCGGGATAGGTCGTGCTTTCGAGGATGACGAGCTGGCCCTTCCGGAGATAGGCGGCAATCGTCTCCGTCGTGCCCAAGACGAAGGACAGGTCGGGATTGCGATGGGCGTCCAGGGGCGTGGGAACGCAGATCAGGATCGCGTCCATTTCCTTCAGGCGGGAGAAATCGTCCGTCGCCTCGAACCGCCGGACGGCCAGGTATTTCTTCAATTCGGTCGCCGTGACATGCTTGATGTAGCTTTGCCCCTTGTTCAGGAGGCGGACTTTCTTCCGGTCGACGTCGAACCCGGTCACCTTGAATCCCTTGTTCAGGAAGGCTTTGACCAGCGGAAGCCCGACGTAGCCGAGGCCGACCACTCCGATGGCGGCCTCCTTCGTCTTGATTTTCCTCATCAGCGCGCGGCTTTGCGTATTCATCGATGGTTCCCCCTTTGCCCGCACCAGGCGATTGTGCGCCGCAATCCCTCCTCAAAGCCGACGACCGGACGGTAGCCGAGCTCCCGTTCCGCGGCCGAAATATCGGCGAAGGAGTGACGGATGTCCCCCGGCCGCGGCGCGGCGTAAACCGGGGCGATAGACTTTCCCAGGATCTCGTTGATCTTGGCGATCAGGACGTTGACCGTGATCCGATCGGCGCAGGCGACGTTGAACACCCCGCCGGCCGCTCCCCCGGCCGTGCAGGCCAGGAGGTTGGCTTCGACCACGTTGGCGACATAGGTGAAATCCCGCGATTGTTCGCCGTCGCCGAAAACCGTCGGCGCCTCGCCCCGGAGAATCCGGGTGATGAACAGCGGGACCGCGGCCGCGTATTGGGAGGCCGGATCCTGGCGCGGGCCGAACACGTTGAAATAGCGGAGCGAGACCGTTTCCAGGTCGAAGGTCTTGGCGAAGACCTGGAGGTACTTCTCCCCCGCCCATTTGCTCGCGGCGTAGGGAGACAGCGGCTTTCCCTCCTCCCCTTCCCGCTTGGGCAGGCCGGGGGCGTCGCCGTATACCGACGACGAAGAGGCGAAGACGAGGCGCCGGACCTTGGCCCGGGCGGCCGCCCAAAGGAGGTTCAGCGTCCCCCGGACGTTGATCTCATCGGTCGTGAACGGATCGGCCACGGACCGGGGGACGGAGGGCAGAGCCGCCTCGTGGAGGACGAAGTCGACGCCGTCGACGGCCCGCCGGCAGGCGTCGGGATCGCGGAGATCGCCCTCCACCACTTCGAGACGGCCGCCGAAGGAAGCGAGGTTTTCCCGCTTCCCCGTGAGAAAATTATCCAGGACGCGGACCTCCTCCCCCCGGTCGAGAAGCGTCTCGACCAGGTGGGAGCCGATGAATCCGGCGCCTCCGGTCACGAGATAGCGGCTCATGTCCCCCTCCCGCTGCGCGCCGGTCCCGCGACCGGTCAGCGAACGAAGCCCAGGTCCTTCAGCTTCTGAATGACCTTCCGGGCGCTCTCCTCGAGCGGCTCGGCGCCGCATTCCAGGATCATCTCCGGATTTTCCGGAACCTCGTACGGATCGGAAATCCCGGTGAATTCCTTGATCTGCCCGGCCATGGCTTTCTTGTACATGCCTTTAACGTCGCGCTGGATGCAGGTCTCCAGGGGCGTGTTGACGTAGACTTCGATGAACGAGCCGATTTCCTTGCGGGCGTGCTCGCGCATGGCTTTGTAAGGCGAGATGAACGACGTCAGGACAATGACGTTGTTGCGGGTCAGGAGCTTGGCCACGAACGTCACCCGGCGGATGTTTTCGTCCCGGTCCTCCTTGGAGAAGCCGAGGTCGCGGGTCAAGTCCTGCCGGACGATGTCGCCATCGAGGCGCTCGACGTTGTAGCCGCCGTTTTTCAGGATCTCGGCGGCCCGGTCGGCCACGGCCGATTTCCCCGAACAGGGCAGCCCGGTGAACCACAGCGTCACGCCTTTCGCATGTTGATGATCGCACATAATAAACGTTACTCCTTATAAAATCAACGAAGGGACCGGCCCTTCATGTCCGCCGGGACCGGCAGGCCCAGGGCCTTGAGAACGGTCGGGGCGATGTCGGTGATGTCGATGTCCTTGCGGGCCGAAACCTTCGCCTGCGGGTCATAGAAAATGTACATGCCGTGCTGGGCATGGACGGCGTCGTCCGGGCCGGTGTCGTTTTCGGCCAGATACATCGTCCCCCAGCCCAGGGTGCCGGCCGAACGCCAGTAGAGGTCGTCGAAATAAACCATGAGATCGGGATAGTCGCCCCGGGCGTCGTCGTAGTACTCGTTGGGCTTGATGACCTGGGTGGCCCATTTCTCGCCGTTCGGCCCGCGGATTCCCCGCAGGCGCTCGGCCAGGGCCTCCCGCTCCTTCTCGTAATCGGCCGGCTTGATGATCCCCTGGGGCTCTCGGCCCTCGACATTGAGGAACACCCGGGCATAGTATCCGCCCCAGCCCCAAGCCTTCGTTTTGGCCCAGTCGATGGGCGTCTTTTCGATGCTGGCGCCGCGGGCCGGGACCGCGCCCAGGACCAGGTCGCCCTCGGCGATGAGCCATTCATTGATGCAGAAGGCCCCCTTCATCCGCTTGGCTCCGTGGTCGGAAACCGCCAGGACGACGGTGTCGTCGCCGGCTTCCTTGAGAAGCGCGCCGATCTTCTCGTCGACGAACTTGTAGTAATCGACGATGACGGCCTCGAACTCGTTGCCGGCTTCATAAAGATGATGGGTCTTGTCGAAGAACTTCCAGAAGGCGTGCTGGACCCGGTCCACCCCGATTTCCACGAACATGAACAGGTTCCAAGGCTTGGCCCGCATGAGGTACTGGATGACCTCGAACCGCTTCTCGGTCATCCGGTAGATTTCCTTGAGGATCTCGGCCCGGTTCTCGATCCGGAAGGGGACGTCGAACAGGTAGGGCCCGAATTTTTCCTCGATTTCCGCCTTGAGCTCCTTGGGATACGTGTAGTCCTTGTCCGCGCCCGGGGTGATGAAACAGCCGATCCGGTTGCCGGCCAGCGGCCGGGGCGGATAGCTGGGGGGGACGCTGACCAGGACGCTCTGTCCTCCCGCCTGGCCGATGATGTCCCAGATCGCCGGCTCGTTGATCGACTGGGCGGTGGCGATCCACATTTTGTCGTACGCCGGGCCGGTCCGGTGGCGGAAGCCGTAGAGCCCGAGGCGTCCGGCGTCCTTGCCGGTGCTCATGACCATCCAAGCCGGGATCGTGATCGGCGGGTCCGAGCTGCGCATGGTCCCGTAGGATCCGTTTTCCAGGAGGCGGTTGAGGTTGGGGAATTCCTTCCGGCGGTCGAAGACGATCTCCGCCGGGGCCGAGTCGAGGCCGATGATTAAAGCTTTGCGCATGAGAGCTTATCCTTTATCCCCCGCTCAGTCGTTGAACGGGTTTTTCTCGTCCATGATGATCTTGGCGACTTCCGGACGGACGAGCTCGGCCGGAGGATATTCGCCGCGCACCAGCATGTCCCGAATCTCCGTCCCCCGGAACTGGATCTGGTGATCCTTTCCATGGGGGCAGATCTTGTCGCTGACGACCGCGCCGCACTTTTTGCAGTAGAAAAACGACCGGAAGAACAGCGGCGTGATTTCCAGGTCGGGGAAGTCGGCGAAGATTTCCTGGGCCGCGAACGGCGCGTAGTAGCTGCCGACGCCGGCGTGGTCCCGGCCGATGATGATGTGGGAGCAGCCGAAATTCTTGCGGATGATCGCGTGGAAAATGGCCTCCCGGGGGCCGGCGTAGCGCATTTCCATCATCAAGATGGCCATGGTGGTCCGTTCGGGGACGTAGTAGTTCTTGATCAGCTCCTCGTAAGACGAGAGGATGACATCGTCGCGATAGTCTCCTTTCTTCTTCTTCCCGATCACCGGATTGATGAACAGGCCGTCCACCAGGGTCAAGGCCGATTTCTGGACGTACTCGTGGCCGATATGGGGGGTATTCCGGGTCTGAAAGCCGACGACCGTCGACCAGCCCTTGTCCTGGAACAGCCGGCGGGTTTCCCGCGGGGTGAGCTTGTACTTCTGGAAGGGCGTCGGCGTTTCCCGGATCAGGTCGATCGATCCCCCCAGCAGGACGTCGGGCAGGCTCATGATCTTGGCCACGCCCGGGTGGGCGGTGTCGTCCGTGCCGAAGACCTTCCGGGCGGTCTCGGCCTTGTCGAAGCCGTACTTCTCGGCCAAGTGAAGGATGGCCGCCGGCTCGCCGGCGGGATTCAGGAGGGCGACGTCCGCCCCCGCGGCCAGGCCGTCGGCCGTTTTCCGGTCAACGGCCAGAATCACGGGAATCGTCCACGCCAGGCCGTTGGCCAACCGCATTTTGTCCAGGACGCTCCGAAAATCCTTTTCCCCCAAAAAGCCTTCCAGGGGGCTGAAGACGCCCGTGGCGATATTCTCGACATCGCTGGTCTGCTCGGCGTCAAGAGGGATCGACGGGAGAGACGCCGCCTTCTTGAGCGCTTCGTCCAGGGCCGCGCCCTTCAGGACGCG
>JAAZPG010000085.1 GCA_012797375.1 Acidobacteriota bacterium | reverse complement strand
TCGATTTACGCCAAGGGCCGCTGGATCGCCAAGGACGGGAAGTATCTGGCTTAAGAAGCCGCGGCCCCGAATTTCGCAAATCGGGGGAGGAGCTCTTTTGAATCACGGCGAAATCGTCCGTTTCATCTGAGGCGCGGCCGGCCTCATCCGCGACACCTTCAAGCGGGGCGAATACCAGGACGTCATCCTGCCGTTGACCGTCGCGCACATCGAGAACCGCTTCCGGACTTAAGCCGATAATTTCCTCTTGACGTCCGGCTTGTTCTTCTTTATTATCACCTGGTCATAAACGACGGCAGAATTCCATGATCCGCAAAGAGGAGAGGCATGAGCGTCTCCGCGAGGAGATCGAGCGGAATCCGTTTGTCACGGACGAGGAGCTGGCCGCCGCCCTCGGGGCCAGCGTTCCGACCATCCGCCTCGACCGTTCGACCCTGTCCATCCCCGACGTCCGGCGCCGGACCCGGGAAATGGCCGGCCGCTACTTCGGCGTCTCCCGGTCGCTGGGCGCCCGCGACCACGTCGGCGAAATGATCGAGATCGATCCGGGGAAAAGCGGCCTGTCCCTTCTTGAAACCGAGTCCTGGATGTGCCTGGAGAAATGCGACATCGTCCGCGGCCACGTCCTTTTCGCCCTCCTCAACTCCCTGGCCGCGGCCGTGGCCGAGGCTCCAATCGCCTTGACCGGCGAAGCCCGCGTCGATTTCCTCCGTCCGGTCCGGGCCGGCGCGCGCCTGATCGCCAAGGCCCGGGTCGAGAAGAAGATCGGCCGCCGGGTCTTCATCGAGGCGGTCGCCCGCTCGGGGGAGAACATCGTCGCCCGGGGACGCTTCGTCGTCCACGGGCTGAACCGGGAGACGGCCGCCCATCTCCATCTTTTAAAGGACGGCGAGTAAATGCCGAAAGGAACGATCATGACCGAAATCGGAATCCGCAGCATCGGAACGAGCGTCCCCAAAAAAATCCTGACCAACGCCGATTTGGAAAAGATGGTCGAGACCACCGACGAGTGGATCGTCTCGAGGACGGGGATCAAGGAGCGCCGCGTTCTCGGCCCCGACGAAAAGCTCCGGCCGCATGTAGTGGCCGCGGCGAAAACCGCCCTCGAGCGGGCCGGCCTTCAGGGAAAGGACGCCGGTTTCATCATCAGCTCGACGGTCATCTCCGACCGGTTCTGCCCGGCCCAGTCCTACGAAATCGCCCACGACCTCGGAACCGAGCGGGCCCTGGCCTTCGACCTCAACGCCGCCTGCAGCGGGATGATCTACGGGTTGGGCATCGCCGAGAGCCTCCTTCAAACCCGGGATCTCGCCTGGGGCTTGGTCACGGCCGCCGAGCAGATGACCACGGCGACCGATTACACCGACCGAGCCGGCTGCATTCTCTTCGGCGACGGAGCGGCCGCGGTCGTCGTGACCAAGGAACGGCCGATGCACCGCCTCCTGGCCACCGAGCTCGGCTCCATCCCCTCCCTCGTCGACGAAGTCCAGATCGGCGGCGCCAAAGACCTTTTGGCCGGACGGACGAAAAACTTCTGGTTCCGGCAGAACGGATCGACCGTGATGAAATTCGCCGTCCGGATCATGCAGGACCTCTGCGAGCGCGTCCCCCGCAAGGCCGGGGTCGACATCAAGGACGTCCGCTACGTCATCCCCCACCAAGCCAACCAGCGCATCCTCGACGCCGCGGCCAAAGGAGTTCCCGGGCCGGCGGAATTCATCTCGGTCATCGGGAAATACGGCAACACGTCGTCGGCCTCGGTCGGCTTGGCCCTTCACGACGCTTGGGACCGTTTCCAAACGGGCGACCTGGTTCTCCTCATCGCCTTCGGCGGCGGACTCAGCTGGGCCGGCGCCCTCATCGAGTGGTGAGCCGGCCCCATCTGTCAGGGAGCGGACAGCCCCTGGAGGGCGTTCCCTTCCCGGCCGAACGGATCTTGCCCCTGAACTGATTCATCCGGATTATTCACGATTTGAATCATCCGGATGAAAAAGGATTTCGCAAGGATTCGACGAGCAACCGCTCGACGGCTTCTTGAAGCGCGGCCCGGAACCGTTCCACCGTCTCGTTTATGTCCCCGCCGAGGAAATCCCGGATATAGAGGGGCAGGCCGACGTTCACCCGGATCTTTCCCGGAATCCCCCAGGCCCGCTGCGTGCCGAAAATCGACAGGGGGACGACGGGGATATCCAATCCCTCCCCGGCTTTCATCCGGAAGGCGATGTACGGGATCCCCCGGCCGAACCTCCGGACGTAGGGATTCGGGTCGTCCGGGTGGACGCGGCCCCGGCCCTGCATCGAGACGACCGCCCGGCCGGCCCGAAGGTAATCCATGAAAAGAGAGACGGCCGTCAGGTTGCTCCCCTCGTACATGTCGGCCGGGATCGTCCCGACGCGGGCGATGTTCGTCGAGACGAAGCGGACGAAAACCGTCTTGAGCGGCCCCAGCAGCCGGTCAAGAACCAGGCCGTAATTCTTCAGGTGGCGGCGGAGGTGCTTGCGGATCAGGAAGTCCAGCTCCCCGCGGTCGAAGAGCATCCGGTTGGCGTTGAAAAACAAGGGACGGGAGACGATCCGAAAGACCGCGGCTGGATCCTTGATCGCTCCGCAGTGATTGCTGACCAGGAGGACGGGCCCCGTCTCCGGGATGCGGGCGGCGCCGCGGCAAGCCAGGCGCTTGGGAAACAAGGCGGCTTTCGTCAGCCGGTCGATCACGGGAAGGAGGAGGCGAAGCTCTTCTTCAGGGGACGGCATGGCGGATCCGCCGCCATTCTAAATCCGGCCGGGGGTTCTTGTAAATGCCCGGGCGGCGTGATAATTTCCCCTCATGACCTCTCCGGCGCCGGTGAAAAAGCCCTCCTTGTTCCTCTCCCTCCTTCCCTTGATTCTCATGGCCGTTCTGCTCGGCATCGGCTACGGCGTGTATCAAATCAAGCCGCAGGTCCTGCTCGTCGCGGCCGCGGCCTTGACCGGTCTCCTCGGCTGGGGCTTGGGCTACTCCTGGAAGGAGATGGAGAAGGGGATCGTCGAGGGGATCGCCAAGGCCATGCCGGCGATCCTCATCATGCTGGCCGTCGGAGTCATGATCGGCGCTTGGATGGCCGCCGGGACGATCCCGATGGTCGTCTATTACGGCCTCAAGCTGATCTCCCCGAAATTCTTTCTCGTCACGGCCTGTTTCGTCTGCAGCCTCACGGCCGTGGCGACGGGGACGAGCTGGGGGACGATCGGCACGGTCGGCGTCGCCTTCATGGGGATCGCCATGGGCCTCGGCCTTCCCCTCGGCCCGGCGGCCGGGGCCGTCGTCTGCGGGGCGTACTTCGGCGACAAGATGTCCCCCTTTTCAGACATCCCCAACCTGGCCGCCGTGACCGCCGGCGCCGACCTGTTCGATCACATCAAGCACATGATGTGGTCGGCGGTTCCCGGCTGGTTGCTCAGCCTCGGCGTATTCTTTTTTTTCGGATTCCGCTCCCAAGCGCAGGCCGTCTCCTCGGAGGTCCTGACGAAAATCACCGGCACGCTCCGGACCCATTTCACATTCAACGTCTGGCTGCTCCTGCCGCTGGTTATCGTCTTCGCCCTGGCCTTCGCCAAGAAGCCGACCATCCCCGGCATGCTCTTATCCTCGCTGATCGCCGTCCTTCTGGCCGCCGTCTTCCAGAAAGCGCCCTTAGCCGACCTCGCCGCGTCTCTGAACACGGGGTATCCGGCCGCCACCGGAGTTCCGGAAGTGGACCGCCTCCTCAGCCGGGGCGGCCTGATGAGCATGATGGAGACGCAGTTGGTGGCTATCACCGCCTTCTGCTTCGGCGGGATCATGCAGAAAACCGGCATGCTCGGCGTGGTCTTGGATAAAGTCATGGCCGGGGCCCGCAAGGCGGGGAGCATCGTCCTGGTGACGATCGGATCCTGCGTCGTCACAGCCTTAGTGACGGGCAGCTCTTATCTGGCGGTCATCCTGCCCGGAGAGCTGCTCGGGCCCGCTTTCCGGAAATTGCGGCTGGCGCCCAAGAACCTTTCCCGGATCATCGACGAATGCGGGGGGATCATCGTCCCTCTCGTCCCCTGGAGCATGGCCGGCGTGTATGTCGCCGGAGCCCTCGGTGTCCCGGTGCTCGATTACCTGCCCTGGGCGATCGGGAATTACGCCGCCCTCTTCATTCTTGCGGTCTTCGGCTTGACCGGGTTCACCATGACCCGGGAAGACGGCGGCCCGCGGGACGAGGCCTGACCGCCGGCTAATCCTCAGCCGGCGGCTCCTCGCCGGCCGCGGCGAACGCTTTCGCGAACGCGTCCTTGGCCCGGTCTTTCTTTTGTTTCTGGAGGGAGGCGGTGGCCTCGAATTTTGTGGCCAGGCCGTCCTTCTTGGTCTTCTCCCGGGCGAGAAGGTCGTCCAGGGATTCTTTTTTCCGGGCGGCCCGCTCGGTCTTCAGGATGCTCCGGTTTCTCCCGTCCACCCAAATCACCGTTCCGCAATGCGGACAGGCGATCTCGAACGCCTGGTCTCCGTTCCGTTCCTCGTTCGGGCTCATTCTTTCACTTTATCAGAACCCCCCTTCCCCTTCAATCCGCCCCGGGGGAGTTCCCCTCGGCGGCGCCGGGCGCCGTAATCCGGTGCTTTTTTAGTAGCTTAAAGAGAGCCTGACGGGAGAGGCCGATTTCCTCGGCCGTCCGGGCCTTGTTGTTTTCATGCCGGCGGAGAGCCTGGCCGAGAAACCGCCGGACAAAATCGGCCTTGGCCTCAAAGAAGTTGAAGCTTTCGGGGGCCGGGCCCGGCGACCGGCCGGGATTGAGACGCGGCGACAGGTGTTCGACCCGCACGATCCCCTCGTTGCCGCACAGGATCAGGCAGCGCTGAACTTCGTTCTGGAGCTCCCGGACATTGCCGGGCCACGCGTACGCCAGCAGCGTTTCCATGACCCGGGGAGTGAAATAGACCCGAGGCCGGCCGATCTTTTCGCCGTACCGGGCGATAAAATGGTGGAGGAGCAGCTCCAGGTCGTCGGGCCGCTCGCGGAGCGGCGGGACATCGATGGTTACGATCCGGAGACGGTAGTAAAGGTCCTCGCGGAACCGGCCGCTGCTCACTTCCCGCTCCAAATCCTTGTTGGTCGCGCTGATGAACCGGACATCGACCGGCCGGGTCCGCGTCTCCCCGATCCGCCGGATCTCGCGCTCCTGAAGAACCCGGAGCAGTTTCGCCTGGAGCGGGAATCCCAAGTCGCCGACCTCATCGAGAAAGAACGTTCCCCCTCCGGCTTCCTCGATCAAGCCGGGCTTGTCCCGGAGCGCGCCGGTAAAGGCGCCCTTGGCATAGCCGAAGAGCTCGCTTTCGAGGAGATTGTCGGGGATCGCGCCGCCGTTGACGGCGACGAATCGGCCGCCGGCCCGGGCGCCGCGGAAATGGATCGCTTGGGCGATGACTTCCTTCCCCGTGCCGCTTTCCCCCGAGATGAACACCGGAGTGTCCAGGTCTTTCAGCCGGTCGATCAGCTCGCGAACGCGGGCGAAAGACGCGCTCCGCCCGAGGAGGACGATGTCCCGCCCGGCTCCCCCGTTTCCGCCGTCGTTGACTTCGCTCATGATCCGTTCCGTTGACATTCAAATAACGGAGCGGACCGCGGTTTTTTCTCACCGCGCTGGTCGTAAATAACGCGGAACAGAGACCGCCGGCCGGCGGTTACCGGCGCTGGCCGCCCAAGATCGAGCCGAGGAGGCCCCGGATGATCTGGCGGCCGGCCGAGGTGGCCAGGGACCGGGCCACGCTCTTGCCGACGGATTCAACAAAGGTGTCCCTCGGCCGGCCGACCGGACGCGGGGCCCGGGGCGGCTCATAGGAGGGTCCTTGGGGATAACCGGTCGGAATGGGGGAGCGGGCGGCCCGGGCGGCCGCCTCCTCCGCTTGGCGGGCTTTTTCCTTCAGATGCTCGTAAGCCGACTCCCGGTCGATCTGCCGTTCGTAATGGCCGTACAACACCGAGCTTCCGATGATCCGGCGTCTTTCGTCCGCCGAAATCGGCCCGATCTGGCTCCGGGGAGGCAGGATGAACGCCCGCTCAACAATGCCGGGCCGGCCTTTCTCGTCCAGGAACGAGACTAACGCTTCGCCGACCCCCAGTTCGGTGATGGTTTTTTCCACATCCAGCTTGGGATTGGCCCGAAAGGTCGTGGCCGCGGCTCGGACCGCCTTCTGATCGCGGGGAGTGAACGCCCGGAGGGCGTGCTGGATCCGGTTTCCAAGCTGGCCGAGGGCGATGTCGGGCACGTCCAAGGGATTCTGGGTGACGAAATAAACGCCGACTCCCTTCGAGCGGATCAGACGGACGATCTGCTCGATTTTCTGGAGGAGGACGGCAGGGGCGTCGGTGAACAGGAGGTGGGCTTCGTCGAAGAAAAAGACCAGCTTCGGCTTCTCCAGGTCGCCGACCTCGGGCATGTTTTCATAAAGCTCGGCCAGCATCCACAGGAGGAACGTGGCGTAGGTTTTCGGCTGGAGCATGAGACGGTCGGCCGCCAGGATGTTGATCACGCCCCGCCCCTGGGAATCGGTTTGGATGAAATCGGCGAGGTTGAGGGCCGGTTCGCCGAACAGCCGGTCGCCGCCCTGCGTCTCAAGGTCGAGAAGGGACCGCTGGATCGCCCCGATCGAAGCCGGCGAGATCCGGCCGTACTCGGTCTGAAAGTCATCGGCGTGGTCGCCGCAGTACTGGAGCATCGCCCGGAGATCCTTGGAATCGAGGAGGAGAAGGCCGTTGTCATCGGCGACCTTGAAAACAAGAGACAGGACGCCGCTCTGAGTCTCGCTCAGGTTGAAGAGCCGGCTGAGAAGAAGCGGGCCCATGTCGCTGATCGTGGTCCGGACCGGGTGGCCCTGGTCGCCGAAGATGTCCCAGAAGACAACCGGCTTCCCCGCGAATTCAAACGGCCGCAGGCCGAGCTTGTCCAGCCGCTCGCCGATCTTAGGCGTTTCCGTCCCCGGCCGGCTGACGCCGCTGAGGTCGCCCTTGACGTCGGCCATGAAGACCGGCACGCCGATCCGGCTGAAGTTTTCCGCCAGCACCTGCAACGAAACGGTCTTGCCCGTGCCCGTCGCCCCGGTGATCAGCCCATGACGGTTGGCCATGCGGGGCAGAAGGCGGATCTCCTCGGTTCCTTTGGCGATCAACAGGGATTCCGTATTCATAAGCGCTCCTCATCGGCGGGATAAAACCCTTATAACGTCCGCCTCCCTCCCCTGTCAAGCCGCTGGAGGCTCTTTGACAAATCGGGCGCCGCATTTAAGCCGAATCATTCTCCGCGCTTCTCGTCATGGAGGCGCCGCTCCGGCGGCCGAGCCGTCACGGTCCCTTTGCCGCGGCGGGCTGCTTTTCCTGTTCATCGGAAAACCAGGCCTCCGTTTCTTGACACCGTTTGCGCCCGAGGATACCATGCCTCGAGGGAGGGAGCGGGCCGGGGCGGGAGAACGAGCGTCTCCCCCAAACCGGCGCCTGGTCCCCCCTTCAATTAAGGAAAACAACATGCGCTTTGACCGTGGACTTCGGCTCTTGATCGCAGGATCTTTTTTACTGGCCGCCCCGGCCGTCTTCGGGGAGAACCGGGCCGAGCAATGCACGGCCGCCGTGATCAGCCCGGCGGCTTCCGCCGCCGGCGGAGCGGTGCTGTGGAAAAACCGCGACACCGCCGTCCTGTCCAACAAGGTCGTCTTCGTCCGGGAGACGCCCTACAGCTACGCGGCCCTGATCAATGCCGAGGGCGCCTCGGGCCGCCAAGCCTGGGCCGGCCTCAACTCCGCCGGTTTCGCCGTCATGAACACCGTGGCTTATAACCTGCCCCAAAAATCCGGGGAGCTCCAGGACCTCGAGGGCGTCATCATGGCCGACGCCCTCCGCACGTGCGCCACGGTCGAGGACTTCGAGCGGCTCCTCCGGGCCAATCTCGGTCCCGACCTCGGCGCCCGGGCCAACTTCGGGGTCATCGACGGAAGCGGCCGAACCTGCCTCTTCGAGGTTCACAACCACGGCCTTGAGAAGTTCGAGGCGTCCGCGGCCCCGGAAAAATACCTGGTGGTCACCAACTTCGCCCGCAGCGGCCGGGCCGGGGCGGGGGCCGGCTACCTTCGATTCGACCGGGCCGGCCGGTTGTTCGCCTCCCTGCCGCCCGGCCGGCCGATCGATTTTCAAACGATCCTGACGCGCTTCAGCCGGGACTGCGGCCACGCGCTGCTGCGGAATCCCGATCCCGAAGAGTGGAAAAATATCCCGGCCGAGCCCGGCTTATGGATTCACGCCCGCCACACCATCAACCGCCCCGACACATCAGCGGCCGTGGTGATCGTCGGGAAAAATCCGGAAGATCCGGAATCCTCGGCGACGATGTGGGTCATCCCGGGTGAACCCCTCACGGCCGTGGCCGTTCCTCTTTGGGTCGAGGCCGGCCGGAGCCCGGAGCCCCTTTGGAAGGGAGAGAACGCGCCTCTTTGGGAGGAATCCGCCCGGATCAAGACCCTCATCCATCCCATCGACGAGTACGATAAAAACGAATATCTGCTGGTCTCCCGGCTCGACAACGCCGACGGCACGGGCTTCCTGCCGAAGCTGCTGGAGGCGGAGGAGGCCATCCTGAGGGAAACAGAGGCGTTCCTGAAAACCCGGCCCGAGCCGGCCGAGAAGGCCGATTTTCAGGACCGGATGGCCGCCCGGGCCCTGGCGGCGATGAAAGCGGTCAAGTGACGCCGGCCGACCGCCGCTGAATTTGGGCCGCCGCCCCGATTTTATAAATCCTCCTTCGATCCGCGCCTCCGTTTCTTATTGAGAGGAAAGGAGAATCCAGCCAGGGGGGGGGAAATCGAGGGAGTGTCCGCCCTTAACCTTTCCGGACCTCCGGCGATATACTCGGTTGTGAAATGGACGTGAAGGAGATCGAATTGGCCGCCCGGGTGCTCGCCGGAGATTCCACGGCGTTCGAGCCGCTCGTTCTTCCCTACCGGAAGACGCTGTTCGGACTGGCCTATAAGATGACCGGCAACCGCGAAGATGCCTTGGAGGTCGCCCAGGAAACGCTCCTCCGGGCCTTCCGCCATCTCGGAAAATGCGATTTCGAACGCGGCTTCCGGAACTGGCTGCTCCAGATCCTGGTCAACGTCGGACGCGAGCGAGCCGGCCGGCGACGCCGGGAAACGGCTTGGGCGAACTCCGATTTCCTTCTGGAGAACGCCGGCGGCGGCGGACCGGGGCCCGAGGAAGCCCGCGGCCGGCAAGAAATCCGGGAACGAGTCCTCTCGGCCCTGTCCGCCTTGAGCGCCCGGGAGCGGGACGTATTCATCCTCCGCGACCTGGAGGGAAAAAGCGTCCGGGAAACGGCCGCGATCGTCCGGAGCTCGGCGATCGCCGTCCGCGTCCATCTCTCCCGGGCCCGGGGTAAAATCCGCGATCGATTGGCCGCCCTCGATCCTTCGCTTCAGGAGACCTCCCGATGAATTGCCGGTCCGCCCGCAGACGGCTTTCCGATCCGACCGGACGGATTTTCTCCGCCGGATCGAAAAAGCGCTTGGAACAGCACCTCCGGGAATGCGCCTCCTGCCGAACCGAGGCGTCCGCCTTTCGGGCCGGGATCGAGGCCTTGAAGCATCCGGCCGTTTTCGACGACGCGGATTTCACCGAGGCGGAATGGAGGGTCGCGATCCGGGCGGCCGTCGCCGGCGGAAAGACGGCGAAATCGGACCGTTTCGCCCGGTTCTTCCGCCCCTCCCTCGGCTGCGTTCTGGGCGTCCTTCTTGTCGGCGCCGCCATATTTTTCGGCGTCCGGCATATTCCCTGGCTCATCCCCAAGGTGGAAAACCATCCCTCCCGG
>JAAZPG010000084.1 GCA_012797375.1 Acidobacteriota bacterium | reverse complement strand
TCCCTCATCAACAATTCAGGAGTGACGTCGCCGCTCTCATCCATCACCACCCTGGAACGCACCTCGGTTTCGTTTTTCACCCTTTCGCCCCGCGCCGGCCTCATCCTCGACTTGCTCGGGGACGGCCGGGCCGCCCTGAAATTTTCTTTCGCCCGCTCCCATGAGCCTTTGTGGATCTCCGGCTACGACGAGGACCAGTTCCTCGAACCGCAGACCATCACTCTCATCTGGCACGATTTCAACTCCAACCGGCTGATGGACATGCCGGGCACGGACGCCTACACGCTCCAATCCTGGCGACTGCAGAATCTCGATTCCGTTTATTACGACGGCGTCAAGGCTCCCCGAACCGACGAATTCACGGCCGGGCTGGAGTACGGTCCCGCCTCGAACCTGCGGTTGGGGCTCAAGCTCACCTATCGTAAAACGACCCGCCTCGTCGAAAACATCGATTCGGTCAACGGATCCGATCCGCTGGCGACGGATGCGATCGGGCGGATCTGGCTGCCGATGACGGTCACCGATCCGGGCGCCGACGCCCTATTCGGCACGGCCGACGACGCCTCCCTCACCGTTTACGGCCTCCGGGCCGACCGGCCGGCTCCCGTCTGGGTCGCGGCCAATCCCGAGGACGCCTACCGGAAATACCTGGGGGCGACGCTGACGCTGGAAAAGAGGATGGCCGACAACTGGCAGCTGCAGGGATCCTTCACCCTCAGTTCGCTTCGGGGAACGGCCGATTACGCCCTTCCCGGCCGGATAAACCGGACGTTTCTATTCAACGATACCAACGCCCTGATCAACACCGAGGGGCCGCTGGCCTTTGACCGGCCCGTCCAGTTCCGGCTCTCGGGAACCTACCTGTTCCCCTTCGGCCTTACCTTCAGCGCCTTCTTTCAGTACTATTCCGGCGCCCCGTGGGCCCGGACCCTGACGGTGTATTTCCCCGCCGGTTACATGGGTTATGGAACGCGGGAACCCTCGGTCACGGTGTACGCCGAGCCCTGGGGGACAAACCGGGCGCCGGGCGTCGCCTGCCTCGATCTCCACCTGGAGAAACGATTCACCCTGAAAAAGGGCGCCTCGCTGACCCTGATGGTGGACGTCTTCAACACGACCGGCCGGAACACGCAGACGATCTCCCTGGACCGGGCCGGCATCCTCGACGAGCGCAAGACGCCGGCGCGTTACACCGTCACGCAGGACGAGCGGATGGTGAATCTTTACGGAGTCCGCCAGTTCCGGGTGGGGATCAAGTTCGGGATTTAAAGCCGGTCATTTCCACTCGATGGATTTCTCGACGTCCTCTGATCCCGTTTGGTTGGTCAGCTTCACCTCGACCGTCGGCGTCCCGGCGGCGAGACGGGCCAGGGCGTCCTCCTGGATGACGTAGATCGGGATCTCGATGACATGAACATCCCCGTCCCGCTTGTGGATTTCCGTTTCGTCGTAATTCGCTTCGGCCGAGAAGGTTTTTTCCCAAACCGCCTTCTTCTCCTCATCCCGGACCCGGACGAAAACGGTGAAAGTCGTGAGGAATCTCCCCCCCTCGGATTTGAACCAGATCAGCCGGAAGGGGATTTCGAGCCGGAGCATGCCTTCCATCCGGTCCGCCCGGCGGACCGTGGACCGGAGCTCCGCGGAAAAATCGAGGACCGCCCGGGCTCCGCGGGAACGGCCGACCGGTTGACCCGGACGTCTTCCCGGTTCCCCCGGCCGGCTGCCGTCCGGCCCGAGCGGCGCGGGCGGCTGGTTGAGGCTTAATTCCTTGAGCGGCGCCAGGTCGAACGTCACTTGACGGAAATTCCCCGTGCACATTTCGTCGAGAAACTGGATCGGGAATCCCTTGTAGTACCAGATTTCCAGGCAGTTTCTCCCCGAGGTCTCGGCAAGCATCGGAACCCTCTTCTCATCGGGAGGGCCGTAGAGGACATAAATCCGGCCCCGGTCCGTCAGCCAGCCCTTGACGGCGTCCCTCCGGAACATTTCATTGGCCTGGGCGATCCGGGCGTAATACTCGGACCGGACTTCGTTGTCGGACGTATCGGGATCCGGATCGCGCCGGGCCCAGAAATCCTCGATGAACGCGTCCTTCCCGGAATCGGGCGTGGACAGGAACGTTTTCCTCTCGGCATTAGTGATCAAGTAGCGGACTTCGCTGAGAAACTCGGCGTATTTCTCCGGCAGCTCCCGCTCCATCTGGTAAAGCGCGCAGCCGGCCGATCCGAGGACGGTCAGGGCCAGGGCGGCCCACGCGGCGATCGCCGGGAGGACGGGGACTTTTTTCATGATCGACTCCTGTCCGGAATCTTATTTTGAACGTCCGGGAAATGCAAATCGTTCCACCAACGGGCGGGATTCAGCCTTTGCAGATCTCCGACGCCCGGCGGTAATATTTGGCGATATAATTCTCCTGGTAGCCGTAGGACCAGTGGACGTCCCGGATGTGGGCGGCCGCCTCATCCTTTTTCCCGGCTTGTAACAGCTCGAGAAAGGCTTCGTGCTCCCCGATCGAGGCCACCTCCCACTCCTTGACGAATCCTTGCTGGCGGGGAAAATCGTACAACCGCCTTTTCAGGTTGTTGACGATCTTCAGGAGGCCGTCGTTGCCGCACCGGGAGAGAAACATATCATGAAAGGAGAGGTTCCGTTCATAATAGAGGTCGAAGTCGTCCCTTCCGATCGCCTCCTTCATTTCCGCGTTGAGACGAGCCATCTCCTCCAACTCGGGCTTCCCCAGGAGGCCGAACGCCTGCCGCAAGGCCGTGCTTTCCAACGCCCCGATGATCTCATAGTAATTCTTGATGTCCTCCAAGCGAAGGACGTTGACCACGACCTTCCGCCGCGGCAAAATCGTCACAAATCCTTCCATCTCCAGCTGGAGAAGGGCGTCGCGGAGAGGAGTTTTGCTGACCCCCAGGCGGAGGGAGGTCTCCTCCATGTCGATGACCGAGCCGGGAAGGATTTCGCCGCGGCGCATCGCCTCCCGCAAAAACTCATAGACCTGTTCCTTCAACGATTTGAGGTTGAGCAACGGTTTCGTCTTCACGCGTTCTTTCCCCTCAGCATGTGAAATTTCACGCCTCCGGCGCCGCTCAACTATAGGACTCCGTCTGTTTTAAGTCAATGGGCTCCATCTCCGGGCGGCGGGCGGCGAGAGCTTCCAGCTTTTTCCGAAGCTCGGGCTGGCCGGGATTCAGGGCCAGCGACTTCTCCCAAGCCGCCCGGGCCTCAACCCGGCGGTTCAGGCCGAGATAACCGTC
>JAAZPG010000083.1 GCA_012797375.1 Acidobacteriota bacterium | reverse complement strand
GTCGGCGGGGGCATCGGCGGCATCATCCTGGTCATTCTGTTCGCTCTTCTCGGCGGCAATCCGGAAGACGCGACCCGGATCTTGGAGCAGGGAGGGATGGAAACGGGGGCAGGGGAGACCCGTCCCCTCACCGAGGAGGAAATCCAGGAAGGCCGGTTCGTCGGCGTCGTCCTGGCTGAAACCGAGGACATCTGGAACGGGCTCTTTCAAGAAGCCGGGCGCTCCTACCGGGAGCCGAAGCTCGTTCTTTTTTCGGAACGGATCTCCTCGGCTTGCGGCTTCGCCGGCGCCGCCTCCGGACCGTTTTATTGTCCCGGGGACGAACGGGTCTACATCGATCTCGACTTTTTCAAGCAAATGCAGGACCGTCTCGAAGCCGGCGGCGATTTCGCCCTGGCCTACGTCATCGCCCACGAAATCGGCCACCATGTCCAAAACCTGCTCGGGATCACGGACAAAGTCATGGCCCAGCGGAACCGGCTGGAGGAGGAGGAGTTCAACCGCCTCATGGTCCGCCTCGAGCTCCAGGCTGATTTCCTGGCCGGCGTCTGGGCCTACTACGCCGACCGGACCGCCGGCCTTCTCGAGGAAGGGGATATCGAGGAAGCGATGAACGCGGCCGCCGCGGTCGGCGACGACCGGATCATGAGGCAGACGCAGGGATACGTCGTCCCCGACGCGTTCACCCACGGGACGTCCGAACAGCGGGTTCGGTGGTTCTCCAAGGGATTCCAGACCGGCGACATCACCCAGGGCGATACGTTCAAGGCGGGCGGGCTGTAAGCCGCCGGGCGTTCCCGCCTATTTTACCGTCAAGATCCCGCGCAGCCGGATGTCGGCGCTGGAGGATCCGATCATTATCTGGAAATCCCCGGGTTCGATCGTCTTTTTCAGGCGGGCGTCGAGCATGGCCAGCGTCTCGGGCCCGACGTCGAAGCGGACGTTTTTCGTCTCGCCCGGACGGAGGAAAATCCGCCGGAATCCCTTCAATTCCTTGATCGGACGGGCGACCGTGGCCAGAACGTCCCGGACGTAGAGCTGAACGACCTCCTCGCCGGCCCGCGAGCCGGTATTCGTGACCCGGCAGGAGACCGCGGCCGTCCCGCCGGGGGAGATCTCGTTTTTGTCGATGTCCAGGCCGTCGTAGGCGAATTCCGTGTAGCTCGACCCGAAGCCGAAAGGGAAAAGAGGCCGGCCGGTCAAATCCAGGTAATCGTCTCCGCGGCCGGTGGGCTTGTGGTTGTAAGCGAGCGGCAGCTGTCCCTCAAACACCGGGAAGGTCACCGGGAGCCGCCCGGCCGGGTCGGCCTCGCCGAAGAGCACGTCGGCCACGGCCGCGCCCCCGGCTTCGCCCGGATACCAGGCGGCGACGACCCCAGGCACGTCGTCGAGCCAGCCGCTCATCGTGATCGCGCTTCCGCCGATCAGGACGACGATCGTCGGCCGGCCGGCGGCCGCGACTCGCCGGATCAGCTCTTCCTGCCGCCCGGGGAGGCCCAAACGGGCCCGGTCGCGGAACTCGCCTTCCTCGATTCCGGCCACGATGACGGCCGCCTCGGCCGAGGCCGCCGCCCGGACCGCTTCCTCCATTTCCAGGTCGCCGCCGCCGGGGATCCCGACGTTCCAAACCAGGTTGAAGACCGTCCCTCCCTCGGACTCAAAGTATTCGAGACGGATGTCATAGGCCCGTCCGCGTTCGAGCTCGACTTCGGCTGTGAGCGTCCGCCGGGTGCGCTTGATCCAGTTGTCGATCAGGAGGCGTCCGTCGAAAAACAGGCGGTATCCGTCGTCTCCGTCGACCCCGATCCGGAAGCGCCCCGATTCGGGAGCGGTCAGGCGGCCGCTCCAGCGGACGGAGAAATCGCCGGATTCGAGATTCTCCGGATCGGGCGGGCCGAGCGTCCACTGGAACTGGATTTGCAGATCGGCCCGGCCGAGCACCGGGGATCCGCGGAGAGCGGTGTTGTCGAAATATTCGCCCCGGAGCCCTTCTTCGGTCCGCCCGTCGAGCTCGCAGGAGAGGACCGCCGGCGGGACGGCCGCGAACGCGATGTTCTCCCGGCCGCAGCCCCGGGCGTGGCGGATCTCGGTCGTTTTCCCGATTTTCGCCCGGATCCCGTCGAGGACGGAGATCACTCCGTTCCCCGGCCGGCTGTATCCTCCCAGTCGGGCTTCGGCCGCGTCCGGTCCGAGGACGGCGAGCGACTTGAAATCGGTCCGCAGGGGCAGGACGCGGCCTTCGTTTTTCAACAGGACGATCGATTTCCGGGCGGCTTCCAAGGCCAAGGCGCGGTGCGAGGGATGCCCGTTCCACTCGCCGGCGGCTTTCGGATCGACGCACGGATCGTCGAAGAGGCCGGCTTCGAATTTCGCCCGGAGAACCCGGGCGACGGCTTTGTCGATCACGGCCTGGTCGATGGTTCCGTCGAGAAACGGTGGAATAAAAAGATCTTCCTGGTCGAGGCGGGTTTGAAAAATCACGTCCAGGCCGGCGGCCAAAGCCTGGGCGGCGGCGTCGGAATAATCCCGGGCCGTGCCGTGAAGAACCGTCGCCCCGCCGACGGCGGCCGCGTCGGAGACGATGAATCCCTGAAAGCCCCATTCCGTCTTGAGCAGCCGGTTGAGCAGCCGGTCCTGGGCCGAAGCCGGCCGCCCGTCGAGGGAATTATAAGCCGTCATGACCGACCGCGATCCGCCCCGCCGGAGACAAGCCTCAAACGGCGGGAGGTAGAGCTCGCGCAGAAGGCGCTCGTTCCAATGGATCGGATAACTGTCCCGGCCGCCCGCTCCGGAATTGGCCAGAAGGTGTTTCGGCGTTGTGATTACGCCCTCCCGCTCGAAGGCGGCGACGAAGGCCCGGCCCATTTCGGCCGCGAGAAAGGGATCCTCGCCGTAGGTTTCCTCG
>JAAZPG010000082.1 GCA_012797375.1 Acidobacteriota bacterium | reverse complement strand
GACATCCTGGAATCCAACGGCTCCTCCTCCATGGCCACGGTCTGCGGCGGCGTGCTCGCCCTGATGGACGCCGGCGCCCCGCTGACGTTCGTTCCCGCGGGCATCGCCATGGGCCTGGTCAAGGACGGAGACCGGTTCGTCGTCCTGACCGATATCGCCGGGATCGAGGACCACTTCGGCGACATGGATTTCAAGGTCGCCGGCTCGGAAAAAGGCATCACGGCCATCCAAGTGGACCTCAAGATCGACGCCATCCCCTTGGCCGTCTGCCGCGAGGCGATGATGAAAGCCCGGGCCGCCCGGCTCAAGGTCCTGGACAAAATGAAGGAAGCGATCCCCCGGCCGCGGACCGAGATCTCCCCTTACGCGCCCCGGATCCTCTTCCTCTACATCAATCCGGAGAAAGTCGGCGAGGTCATCGGCCCCGCCGGGAAGATCATCAAGAAGATCGTCTCCACGACCAAGGCCAAAATCGACATCGACGAGACGGGCAAGGTGGTCATCGCTTCGGTCGACATGGAAGCGGCCGAACGGGCCAAGCAGATGATCCTCGACCTGACCGCCGAGGCCGAAGTCGGCCAGACCTACACCGGCAAAGTCGTCCGGATCGAGGAGTACGGCGCGTTCGTCGAGATCATGCCTAACATCGTCGGTTTAATGCACGTCTCCGAAATCGCCCCCTACCACATCCGGAGCGTCGGCGACGTCCTTCATCTCGGGGACGTCATCACGGTCAAGGTCCTGACGATTGAAGACAACCGGATCCGCCTGAGCATGAAAGCCCTCAATCCCGACGCCGTCCCGCCTGAGGGAACCGGGGACAAGGGCGGCTCGGGCCATCCGGACTCCCGTCCCCGCCCGCCCCGCTCCGACCGCGACCGCGGCCGCGGCGGAAAAGGCGGCGGACGGGGACGGTACTGAGCGGCCGGGGGCCCCCCCCGTCTTACGGGCGGCGGGCCGGCGGGAGGAGGATCATGCGCCTGCGGCCGGGATTCACCTTGACGGAGATGCTGGTCACGGCCGCGATCCTGGCCGTGTTGGCCGGCGTGGCCGTGCCGGTCGTCAAGGTGACCGTCCAGCGGGACAAGGAAGTCGAGCTCCGCCGCGCCCTCCGTCTCGTCCGGGAGGCCATCGACTCCTACAAAAGGATGGCCGATGAGGGCACGATCGAGGTCGAGGAAGGCGGCGAAGCCGACAACTATCCCCCGACGCTGGACGTCCTGGTCAAAGGAGTGCCTCTGGCCGCGTCGACGGATGAAGGAGACCGAGGGGAAAACGGCCGGAAGCTTGGAAGCGGGAAGGAAAAGATCTTCAAGTTTCTGCGCCGGATTCCCGTCGACCCGATGACCGGGACGTCGGAATGGGGCCAGCGCTCCAATCAGGATCCGCCCGATGCGACAACCTGGGGCGGGGAAAACGTCTACGACATCTACACCAAGAGCCGGCGCACGGCCCTCGACGGCTCGAAATACGCCGACTGGTGAAGGAGGAGGAGTCGTGGCCCGAAAACACGAACGCGGCTATACGCTGATCGAAATCATCATCGTCTTCACCATGATCGGCATCCTCGTCGGCCTGGCCCTCCCCGAATACCGCAACGCCGTCAAGAAAGCCAAGGAAGCGGCCTTGAAGGAGGACCTCTTCCAGTTCCGCAAGCTGATCGACCAGTATTTCTCCGACAAGGGAAAATACCCCGCCTCGCTCCAAGCCCTGGTCGATGAAGGCTATCTCCGGAAAATCCCGGCCGATCCCCTCACCACCCGGACGGATTGGGTGGAAGTCATGGAGGAGCCGTCCGCCGAGGAGCTTGAGCCGGGGAAGATCCTCGGGATCGTCGACGTCCGATCAAGCTCGGAAGCCCAAGCCCTCGACGGATCGATCTACAACACATGGTGAGGCCTTCGGAAGCCGGCTACACGCTTCTCATTTTAATGGTCTTCATCTCCGTCATGACGGTCGCCCTGGCGATCGCCCTGCCGGTCCTGGAAACACAGGGCTGGAGGGAGAAGGAAGAGGAGCTGCTGTTCCGCGGCCGTCAATACGTCGAGGCCGTCCGTCTCTACGCGGACAAGAATCCCGGGCAATATCCCAAGTCGATCGAGGAGCTGGTCAAGGGCCGGTACTTGCGCAAGGCCTTTCCCGAGCCCATGACCCGGGAAGGAAAATGGAACCTCATCCTCCTGCCGGCCCAAGCCGGCGAGCTCGGGGCGCCCGGGCCGAAAGCCCCGGCCGCCCGGGGGAAAGCTTCGAGGAGCCGGCCGGCCAAGAAAGGGGAGGAACCTGAAGACGCCGGGGACTTCGCAGCGGCCGAAGGGGAACCTTCCTCCTTGACCCAGGTGATGGTCGTCCCGGAAAAGCTCCTTTCGTCGGTCGACAATCCGAGAATCATCGGGGTCGTCTCCCCCTCCGGGCGGAAATCGTTTTTCATCTACGACAAGAACGAATCCTACGACACCTGGCTGTTCTTCTTCGGCCGGACTCCCGGACAAAACCCGGAAATCATCCGGTTCGGGGCCCCGTTGAAATGAGTGATCCGGCGATCCTCATCGTGGCCGGAGAGAAATCCGGGGAAAATTACGGCGCGGGTCTCGTCCGCGAATTCCGGTTGCTCTATCCCCGGGCCGAGTTCTTCGGCGTCGGGGGATCGAACATGGCCGACGCCGGGGTGGATATCCTCGTCCCGATGGACCGCCTGGCGGTGATGGGCCTGGCCGAAGTCGTCAAGGACGTTCCCCGCATCCGGAAGATCCTCCGGCGGCTGGCGACCGAGGCCTCGGCCCGCCGTCCGGCCGCGGCCGTCTTGATCGATTCCCCCGATTTCAACCTCCGCCTGGCCCGGCGGCTGGTTAAGGCCGGCGTCCCCGTTCTTTATTATGTCAGCCCGACCGTTTGGGCCTGGAGAAAAAGCCGCCTGAAGACGATCAAAAGCGTCGTCCGCAAAATGCTCCTAATCTTCCCCTTCGAAGAGAGAATCTACGCCCGGGCGGGCATCCCCCATCGTTACATCGGGCATCCCCTGCTCGAGCGTCTTCGGATCCGGAGCAGCCGGGACGAATTTTTCCGGGCCCGCGGGCTGGATCCGGCCCGGCCCCTCATCGCCTTGATGCCCGGAAGCCGGGAAAACGAGATCCGCCGCCACCTGGCCGTCGTCCTCGAGGCGGCCGTCCGGCTGCAGTCCGTCCGCCGGGCCCAGCTCGTCCTCATCCAGAATCCGGACCTCGATCCGGCGCTGCTGCCGCGGCTCTCGGTCGCCTCGAAAGCCGATATCCTCCTCCTGCGGGAGGACGCCTACGAGGCCATGGCCGCCAGCGATCTCGTCCTCTCCGCCTGCGGGACGGCCAATCTCGAAGCCGCCCTGCTCGGGACTCCGCTCGTCGCCTTCTACAAGATCTCCCCGCTGACCTACGCCGCCGGGCGGCCGTTCGTCCGGATCCGGGACTACAGCATCGTCAACATCCTCGCCGGGCGGCGGATCGTCCCGGAGCTGATCCAAAGGCGGATGACGCCGGACGCGCTCGTCCGGGAAGCGCTTCGGCTCCTGGACGATTCGGGCGCGCGGCTGGAAATGAAGGACGCGTTCGCCCGCATCCGGACGGAGCTGGGAGAGAAACGAGCCTCGGTGAACGCCGCCCGGGAGCTGGCCGCTTTACTTTGACGCTTCGGCCGCGAGGGACCTGACCTTCAGATCCACGGCCGCCTGGCCCAGGAAAAGGGCGAACATCATCCCATTCAGGACGACGATCATCGCCCAATAATACAGGAGGAGCCGGCCGCCGAGAAGGGCGATCATCAACAGGACCGCTTGGGTCGAAGATCCGAGAAACGTCCAAAGCCGCATCGCCAGGCGGTTCGTCTTGCGGAAGATCTCGGGTTCCACCGGGCCGAGGGTCATCGGATCGCGGCTGATTTTCATCTGGAAGGCGATGTAGGCGAGATACAGCCGGATGAACTTCCGGCGCAGCTCCTGCCCGCCCCGTCGGCCCAGCTCGACATATTCCCGGCGGAAGGCGTTCCGATCGTCGGTCTGGGCGGAGCTTACGCCGTGGACGTAGGCCAAGTAACGGTTCCGGTAATAGTCGAAGACGACCGAATGGATGATATTGCTGGCGGCCGCGGCCGCGACCAGCAGCCAGCCCCGGACCGGGTTATCCAAGGCGGAGGCGAAGCCGAACCCGAGACCGAGATACATGGCCGCCCCGACGACGTAATCGATCGCCCCGTCGACGACCCGGCCCATGTGGGTGCCGTTTTTCTTCAGCCGGGCTAGCTGGCCGTCGGCGCAATCGACGACGACGGAAAGAAACAGCAGGACGACGACGACGACGGCCGCGGCCGGCCCGCCTGTTCCCAAGAGAATTCCGGCGGCCACGCCGAGAACCATCGAAAAGACCGAAAGCTGGTTCGGAGTCAAGCTCGTCCGGTAGATCGCCTTGACCAGGAGAAAGGCCAGGGGCCGGAAGAGAAAGAGATCGGCCCATTCCTCCACATCGGGACGCTTCAGCGACCGGAAATATTCCAGAAACCAGGCGCGGAGCATGCCCATGTCTTACCGGATGAGGGCTTTCAAGGCCGCGAGGAGCCGATCGTTGTCCGTTTCGTCGCGGACGGTCAGCCGGACGAAAGGCCGCCCGTCGAATCCGAGCTTGCCCGAGGCGTCCTTAATCAGGATGTCGTGCTCATTGAGCAGGGTCTCGGTCAAGGCGGCCGGCGTCCACGGCGGCAGGATTTCGCAAAGGACGTAATTGGCGGCCGAGGGAAGCACCCGGAGAAAAGGAATCTCCCCAAGAGCCCGGACGAAGCGCTCCCGCTCCTCGGCGATCCGCCGGCAGGCGGCCCGGAAGTCGGTCCCGTACTTGTCGATGATCTGAAGGAAATGCTCGGCCGGGGAGTTGATGTTCCAGATCGAGATTTCTTTCCAGACCCGCTCCAGGAGGGCCCGGTCGGAGGAAGCCAGCACTCCCAAGCGGAGGCCGGGGACGCCGTAGGATTTGCTGATGCTTTTCACGACGGCGAGATTCGGCAGGCGCTCCAGGACGCTCCCCTCGATCAGGCTGTGATCGGCCGATCCGTCGGCGAAATCCAGGAACGATTCGTCGTAGATCAAGCGGATGTTCTTTTCCGCCAGGCGTTCGGCCAGCCGGAGGACCTCGCCGCGGGAGATGAAGTTGCCGGACGGATTGTCGGGATTGATGAGGATCAGGGCCGAGACCTTCTCCCGGAGACAGAAATCGCCCAGTTCGCCGGCCGTGTAGCGGAAATCGGGCCGGACCGGCCGAAAGGGCTTGATTCTTTCCGGGCCGGCCGAGGCCCGGTATTCGTCGAAGGTCGGAACCGACAAGCCGACGGCTCCGGATTCTCCCCGGAACATCGCCCGGATGAGCTCGGAGGCGCCGTTGCCGGTCAGGATATGGTGGGGGGCGATCCCAAACATTTTGGCCGCCAGCAGGTTCTGGACCCTCTGGCCGGAAGGATAGTTGGCGACCAGGACCGGGAAGCTCCGGGACATCTCGGCGAACATCGGGGGCGTCGGGAAATAGGGATTGACGAGGTAGCAGAAATCCGTGAGGCCGGGGAACCGCCAGTACCCGCCGTAGCGGGCGTGGAGGGCCTCGACCTTGGCCTTCCCCCGGGCGAACAGGGCCTCGGCGATGTCCAGATCCTGGATGTCATCGATCTCGTACCAGAGCCGGCGGCTCACATCGACCGCCCGCAGGGCCCCGCGGTCGATGAACGTCAGGACCTTGAAGACTTCCTCGTAGTACTCGTTCAGGCCCTTGGCCCGGATATAGACATCCAAGAAGGGGAAGAACTTGTCCCGGCAGAAATCCTTGGACAGCTTGTAAATGTTGACCGTCTTGTAGTAATGGGCCAGGTCGGCCTCGACCATCTCCTTCTTGCCGAGGAAGCAGGTGATGTCGTGGTTGTCCTCCAGGCGGGTGACCGTCCCGTCCATCCACGGCATAAACCGGGCGACGACGGCCGTGTTGGCCGAGGGGTGGCGGAGGCAATCGGCGATGATCGCCGGCTCGAAAATCAGGTCGCTTTCCAAGAGGAGGGAATCCTCGGCCTCCATCGCCTCGCGGGCCAACAGAAGCGAATAGATGTTGTTCGTCCGGGCGTAATCGGGGTTGTGAATGTAGGAAACGGCCACGCCGGCGCAGGAAGCGCCGACGACGGCCCGCAGCTCCTCGGCTCCGTGGCCGGTGACGATCACGGCCTTGCGGATTCCCTGGGACGACAAGGCTTCCAGGGCATGTTCGATCAGGCGCTTTCCTCCGACCTTGACCATGCACTTGGTCGAGTTCCGGGTCAGGGCGCCCAGCCGCTTGCCCATTCCGGCGGCTAATACGATGGCCTGCACGCGATTCGGCTCCTTAGAAAGGATCTAACATCTTAACGGAACGCGCCGAGAGGGTCAAATCGGCTTCCGCCGTTAATTCCGAACCTGTTTATCCATTTCCCTGTTTCCGGCCCTCCCTATCGGTACCTGTTTATCCATTTCCGCATTTTTTCCCCTGATCCGGGGATTTGCGGAAATGGATAACCAGGTTCGGGTTGGCCCGGGAGGAAATCAGGATCG
>JAAZPG010000081.1 GCA_012797375.1 Acidobacteriota bacterium | reverse complement strand
TACATTACCTCTGTTTTCGAACCCGGAGCGGTCATTCTTCTGGCCGTGGACGCGACCGAGCCGCTGACGATCGTTTGCAGCTTTCAACCGGTGCTTCAGCCGATGTGGCCGGCCGGAATCGGCGGGCAGTCCGCCTCCTGGGATGACAAACTCAAGGCCTACGTCATCTCCGAGCCGACCCGGAAAAACCACGGCTTCCTGGGGTCGCCGGCCGCCTCGGGCATCTCCTACACGCCGGCCCACATGCTGTCGGATGCGCCCAACCAGTTCCAAATCCTCATCGAGCGCCCGGCCGAGGTGAGGCATTCCTATCTCCCGATCGTAATGGCCGGCGGGAAAGGCGCCCGGGAGGACGTCAGGAAAATCTACGAGCGGCTGGCGGCCGATCCCGAGGCCGTGTACCGGGAAGCGGCCGCGCATTTCCGGACGCTCCGGGCGGCGACGCTTCGGATCCGGACGCCCGAGCCCGAGCTCGATCTGGCCTTCGAATGGGCCAAGGCCGCCTATGACAACCTGTTTGTGGACAATCCCGACCTGGGCTTGGGGATGGTCGCCGGGCTGGGGATGTCCGGAACCGGCGGCCGGCCCGGGTTCGGCTGGTTTTTCGGCGGTGACGCCTTTTTGAATTCCTTCAGCTTGGTCCGGTACGGGGCCTGGGCCGAGGTGAAAGCCGCCCTTCTATTCGCCCGGAAATGGCAGCGGGCGGATGGCAAGATGGCCCACGAGCTGTCCCAGGCCGCCGGCTACCTGAAATGGTTCGAGGATTATCCCTACGCTTACATCCACGGGGACACGACCCCGTTTTACCTGGCCGCCTGCTTGGATTATTACCGCTGGAGCGGCGATCTCGATTTCATCACCCAAGGCTGGCCGTCGATCCTCAAGGCTTACGCCTGGTGCAAATCGACCGACGTCGACGGCGACGGCCTGATGGACAACGCCAAGGCCGGCCTGGGAGCCTTGGAATTCGGGGCCTTGACCGGCATTTTGACGGATATCTACCTGGCCGGAGCTTGGACCCGGGCGGCCCTGGCGATGCGGGAGCTGGCCGGGGCGGTGGGGGACCAGGCGATGGAAGCGACGGCCGCGGCGGATTTCGACAAGGCCCGCCGGGCACTCGACGACCGGTTCTGGAACGAAGCTTCCGGACAGTATGTCTATGCCTTCAATGCCGGCGGCCGGCAGGTGGATGAGGCCACGCCTTGGAGCGCGGTCCCGATTACCTGGGGTTTGACAGACGAGGAGAGGGCGGCCCGGGCTCTTCAACGCCTGGGATCGGCCGACCTGACCACGGATTGGGGCGTCCGGATGCTCTCGAATCAAAGCGCGTTTTACGAGCCGCTGAATTACAATTACGGGGCCGTCTGGCCGTTTCTGACGGGCTGGGCCGCGGCCGCGATGTACCAGCGGAATTTCGTCCTCCAGGGATACGGCCTGCTGCGGACTGCCGTCCGCCACACCTTCGATAACGGGCAGGGATTCGTGACCGAGCTTTTCTCGGGAGACCTGAATGTCTGGCCCCGGGAGGCCGTCGCCCACCAGGGATTTTCCTCCTCCGGCGTCGTCTTTCCCTTGCTCGGGGGATTGCTGGGCCTGAGCGCGGACGCTCCGTCCGGCGCCTTCGGCTTCGCCCCCCGATTTCCCGCGGACTGGGAGGCGGTGGATGTCGAGAACATCCGGTGCGGCGAAGCCGTCCTGGACATCGCTTACCGCCGCGTTCCGGAAGGCGTCACGGTCCAGGTCCGGAGCCGCTCGACCCGGCCGGTCCGGATGACGTTCGCTCCGGTTTTCGGTCCGGG
>JAAZPG010000080.1 GCA_012797375.1 Acidobacteriota bacterium | reverse complement strand
TTCCTGGCCAACATGAGTCACGAGATCCGAACGCCGATGAACGGCATTTTCGGCATGACCGAGCTGGCTCTCGAAACCGATCTCTCCCCCGACCAGCGCGAGTACATGGAAGCGGTCAAGGCATCGGCCGATTCCCTCATGACGATCATCAACGACATTCTCGACTTCTCGAAAATCGAGGCCCAAAAGATCGAGATGGAGAAAATCCCTTTCCACCTCCGGGACACGGTCCACGCGGCCGTGACCGGCGTCGCCCTCCTGGCCGAACGGAAGAGCCTCGAGCTGGCCTATTCGATCCCGGGCACCGTCCCCGACGGGCTGATCGGCGATCCGGGCCGGTTCCGGCAGATCCTGACCAACCTCTTGAGCAACGCCATCAAGTTCACGAACGAGGGCGAAGTCGTCGTTTCGATCGACGCGGCCCGGCGGGCCGATGATCAAGTCTGGCTCCGCGTCCAGGTCAAGGACACCGGCATCGGAATCCCGCCCGACAAGCAGCGCCTCATTTTCGAGGCCTTCTCCCAAGCGGACACGACCACCACCCGAATGTTCGGCGGGACCGGGCTGGGCTTGGCGATTTCCACCCAGCTCGTCGCCCTGATGAAGGGAAAGCTCGAGGTCGAAAGCGAGATCGGCCGGGGCAGCACGTTCTTCTTCACCGTTCCTTTCGGCCTTCATCACGAGGAAGGGAAGGCGGTCACGCCGCTCCGTCTTTCGGACCTGAAGGACCTGCCCGTCCTCGTCGTGGACGACAACGCCACGAACCGGAGGATCCTCCACGAAATGCTGTCCCACTGGGGGATGAGGCCGGTGACCGTCGACGGCGCCCAGGCCGCCCTCCTGGCGCTCCAGCAGGCCCGCCTCGAGGGACGCCCGTTCCGCTTGATGCTGACCGACGCGAACATGCCCGAGATGGACGGCTTCGACCTGGCCGCCCGGATCAAGGAAGAGCCCCATTACAAGGACATGCTCATCATGCTGCTGAGCTCCTCGGGATTCCGGGGCGATTCCAGCCGCTGCCGGGATCTCGGCCTGGCCGCATATTTAACAAAACCGGTCAAGCAGTCGCTTCTCCTCGACGCGGTGATGATGTCGCTGGGCGACAAGGAGGCTCCCGCCGGCCAAGCCCGGTTGATCACCCGCCACTCCATCGCCCAGAACCGTTCCCGTTATTCCGTCCTCCTGGCCGAGGACAACATCATCAATCAAAAGCTGGCCGTCAAAATCCTTGAAAACCGAGGCCACCGGGTGACGGTCGTCGAAAACGGCGAGGAGGTGCTGGACGCCCTGGAGAAGGGCCCGTTCGATCTCATCCTGATGGATGTCCAGATGCCGATGATGGACGGCTTCCAAGCCACCCGGGAAATCCGGCGGCGGGAGGTCGCCACGAAGGCCCGCCAGCCGATCGTCGCCATGACCGCCCACGCCATGGTCGGGGACCGGGAGAAATGCTTGGAGGCGGGGATGGACGGCTATATCTCCAAGCCTCTCAAGCCGCTCGATCTTCTCCGGACGATCGACGAAATTCTGGCGCGTCGTCCGCGCGAGGAAGAAGAGGAACCGGTTCTTCCGGTCGAGGAGGACAACGAGGAGCCGCGTCCCTCCTGAGGATACCGGGACGTGATTCCCGGGCCGGCGGACACCAAGGAAAAGGAACGGCCGCCGGCCGGACGAATCACCGCCCCGCCAGCGCGCGGTAAAGACGCTCGGGAGAGGCGCCGAAGGATGCGGCCAGATCCTCCAAGCTCCGGGACGGATCGTCGACCCGCCAACCGGCCCGGGCCAGGCGTTCCATGGCGTCCTCCACGGACACGGGGACGCTCCGGCAAAGCTCGGCCAGACTCATCCCGGCGGCCTCGGCCGACGGGGGGGAAACCGTGACGGCCAGGGCGCCCTGCTTGATCGCCGCCCGGGCGTCCATCAGCCTCCACAGCGGCTTCCACCGGAGGACCGCCCCGGCCGTCAGGACGACGACGATGAGCGTCGCGGCCAGGCATTCGGTTTTCGCCCCGGAAAGAGCCGAAGCCCTCCGGCGGAGATAGCCCCAAAGAGCTCTCCAATTCAGGATGACATGCAGGACGGCGAACGCCATCAAGGCGACGACGATCAGCGTATGCACCCCTTCCCAGCTCTTTTTATCGAGACCGAGAACGGACCAGCCGCTCCAGGCGGCCACGCTTCCTTCCGGACGGAAATACATGACGATCCCGGAAACGGCGGCCGCCAGGAAAGACCAGAGGAGTCCAAAAGAGGCGAACGCCCGGCTGCGGAAGCGTTTTCCGGCTGGTTTCGAAGCGGTTGCGGTCATGATTTTCCTCCTCCGGACTGTCCTGAATCCAGCCCGGGCGTTCGTTTATCGAGATGCAGGCGGATTAAATAGAGAACGGTGCACAGATGGCTGATCCCTCCGATGAACCGTTCCTTGACCGGCCCTTTGGGAATTCCTTCGATCGATTCCCGGATTTCGGCCATCGCCGCCTCGACGGCGGCCAAGCCGGCCTGAAGCTCGTCATCCGAAAAGCGGCCGGAGAGAACCCCGACCCGGCCCGGATTCTGAAAGACTCCGCGATAAAATTCCCGCTCCGCCGGGGACAACCGCCGGATCAGACGCTCCGTGACGCAGAGCCGGACGAGGGCGTATCCCGCCAGGACGGATTCGCGGTCCCGGTTGCAGCTTGTGTCGGGATGCCGCCGGAAATAGGCTTCCCCCAGCTCGATCATTTCCGCGGCGTCGAGGACGAAATCGCCGCCGAGCGCCTCGACGGCATGCCGGAAGGCTTCCGCATCGGGGCAACGACTGTATAACTCTCCGAGCATCGGGTTAGAGGGAAAGCCCCCGCCCCGTAAGGACGGGCTCTTCAGCTCTTGGCGATCCGCCCCATGACGGCCAGGAGCAGGTCGAAATTGACCGGTTTCTGGAAGATGCCGCTGAAGCCGAGATGGCCGAATCCCACGGTTTCGGCCGTCGCGTCTCCGATCGAGCTGAGGAGGAAGATGGGGACGTCCGGCCGTTCCTTGCGCATGATCTTGGCGGCTTGGGCCCCGGCGTCCAGGTCCTCCATCATCATGTCGCACAGCACCACGTCCGGACGGCTGCGGCGGAAGGCGGCCACGCCGTCCTTGCCGCTGTAGGCGACCTCGGTTTGAAAACCGACCGCTTCGAGAACCGCTTTCACCGAATCACAGATCGCCGGATCGTCGTCGATGATGAGCACTTTTTTCGGATCGGACATGGCCACCTCCGAGAAACGGACGTCGGGCTTATTCTACTCGATCGACCGGCCGAAATCCAGACCGCCGATGGACGGAGGAAAGGCGGTTCAGTTACAATACCCGCGCCGGCGACGGACATTCCTCAAGGACGGAACTCATGAACACGGGAAGAAGGATTTCTCGGGCGGAACGGCTCTGGGGCGGTCTTCTCGCCGCGGCTCTCCTGGCCGGGACGGCGGCCGCTTCCCAAACGGGCGAGATCCGGGGCAAGGTCCTCGATGAA
>JAAZPG010000009.1 GCA_012797375.1 Acidobacteriota bacterium | reverse complement strand
GCGTCGCCCTGACTTTGGACATCGGCCTGAACACGGTCCTGTCCCGGGCGGCCTACGCCCAGGCCGAGCTGGCCACGCAGACGGCCGACCTGAGCCTGAAAAACACCGAGCGGGCCGCGGTCTTGGAAATCCGCAACGCCGTCCGGACCGTCCAGACGGCCTTCAAGCAAGTCCAGGCCTACAAGATCGCCCGCGACTTGGCCGAAAAGAAGCTCGCCGCCGAGGAGGAGAAGCTTCGCCTCGGCTTGAGCACCAATTACACGGTCCTTCAGTATCAGCGCGATTTGACGACCGCCCAAGTCCAGGAATTGAAGTCGGTCATCGACTACAACATCGCCCTGGCCGACTTGGATCGGTCGATGGGAACGCTCCTGGAGAATCGAAATATCCGGATTGCCGACGCGCTTGGCGGCAGATCTTATTAAGACCGCGTTCCCGGCGCTTTGTGATCGAGGAGACGTCGCGCCGGATGCCGGGCAGGCCGGCCAGGGCGAGGCTTCGCTTCGACGGCCGGATGGTCATCCGTTATGAAGGACGGGGCCTGGGCTTCCGGGAGGTCGCCGAGCGGCCCCAGCGCGTTCAGGCCGTTCCGGTGATCCGGCCGAAGCCGCTCGAGTTCATCCCGCCTCCAACTCGCTGGTGGAAGGTCTATCGGGGGCCCGCGGAGACCGAAGATCTCAGATGAAGAGAAAAGCGGAAAGATTCACGTTGCCTTGAGATCGGCCGCCCGCGTCTTGACCCCCGAAGGGGGCGAAGTTTATCATAGGGCCGTGAGATCCCGACGAAAGACAGAGAGGCGGCGGATTGTTTTTTGCCTGGCCGCCGTTGTTTTGCAATTTCTTTTTTCGGCGGCCGCCGCCCTTCCGGGAATCGTCTTTTGCCATCGGCCCGGCGGGCGGATCGCCGCGGAATTTTCCGGTCCGTCCGGCGCCTGTCTCTGCGACGAGTGCGAGCATTGTCTCGAGCACCTCGCCGCGGCGGCCGCCGGTCTTTCCCCAAACGGCCCGGTCATCGATGCCTGCCACTGCGTTCATGAGCCGTTTCGGAGTCAGGCCGACCGAGCCGTCTTGAAACGGGACGAAGGGAGAACGCTTCCCGGCCCGGAGGCGATCCGCCTTCATGCGCCGGCCGTCTTCCCGCTTTCGGTCCGCCTCCGGTCCTTCGCTTCTTCTCTCGATCCTCGGCCGGACGCCGGCGTCTTGCCTCCCGGCGCCCAGGCCTTACGCTGTTAGAGCCTTCCCCCGCCGGAGGACGCCGAACGTCCCCCGGAGCCCGCCGTCGGCGGTCAACGCGGTTTATCTCCGCATCCGCCGTCCCTCCGTTTCCCCGGCCGCCCTGGAGGCGGCTTTCCCGTTGAGGAGTCAGTCTCATGAGCCGTATCTTTCGCCCTCTCAAAAACCGGCGTCGAGCCGCCGTCCTGTCCCTCGGCCTTGCCTTCGCCGCCGCCTTGGCCGCCGCGGCCGCGGGCGGCCGCGACGAAGCCGAGGAGCTGTCCCTGGCCGGAGCCGTCGAGCTCGCCCTGGCCGGGCATCCCGAAATCCTCCTGGTCCGCGAGGAAGCCAAGGCGGCCGCCGCCCGCCGCAGACAGGCGGAAGCCCGCCCCGATCCGCGGCTGACGTTCGGGACGGCCGGCATCCCCTGGACGCTCAAAGCCGGAGAAGTCGAAACCGAATATGCCCTCGGCGTGGAGCGGGAATTCGAATATCCCGGACTCCGGGCCGCCCGGGTCGAAATCGCCCGGAGAGACGAGGAAGCCGCCTCCCTGGAGATCGAGCGGACCGGGCTCCTGTTGGCCGCCCGGGTCAAGAAGGCTTATCACCAGGCCGTCTTCGCCGAGGAAACGCGGATCGCCTTGGAATCTCTCGGCGCGGTAATCGACCGTTTGACGGACGCTCTCTTGGTCCGGTTTGAAAGCGGGGAAGCGGCCTATGCCGACGTCCTCCGGGCGAAGGTCGAGAAAGCCCGGCTGCAAAACCGGCTGATTGAAGCCCGAAGAGACGAGTCCTCCGCCCGGACCGGGCTTCTTCTCTTTCTCGGCTTTTCCCCGGACAAGCCGGTCCGGCTGACGGATCGCCTGGCTGTTCCGCCTCTGGAGGCTTCGCTCGATCGCGTCCTGGCCGAGGCTGGGAAACACCGTCCCTCGCTCCGGCTCGCCCGATTGCGCCGGTCCCGGGCCGAGGCGGAAGTCCGGATGGCTTCTCTGGCCGCTAAGCCCGGCTTCGAGGCCGGTCTGTTCGTCCCCAGCAAAAATATCAAGGGCTGGGGTTTTTCCCTTGGGATCAGCCTGCCGCTTTCCTCCTCCCGGACGGGGGGCCTTCAAGCGGAAGCGGCCGCCGCCCGGGAAAAAAGCCTGATCGAAACCGTCGCCGTGGAGAGGCGGCTCGACATTTTGGTGAGGGCGGCTTACCGGGAGGCGCGGGCCGCGGAGGAGCAGGTCGAGGTCTTCGAAAAGAGGCTCCTGGGCGAAATCGAGGCGGAGATTGAAAACGGATTGACTCAGTACCGCCTGGGACGGATCGAGGCGTACGCGCTTCTCGATCTTTTCCGCTCGCTGGCCGAGGCGCGCCTCGAGCATCTCCAGGCCCGGTTTTTGTATGCCGTCGCCCTGGCCGGAATGGATGCGGCCGGCGAGGACGGCGAGTGAGGGGAGGAAGATCATGAATCGAACGAAAATCACGACGATCCTGGCGCTGGCCGCGGCCATCGCGGTTTTTCCGGCCTGCCGCCGGAGTCTCCTGCCGGAACACGCCGGACACGACGCCCAAGAGAACGGCCGCGTTCCGGCTGGAACGGTGATTCTCTCGATCGCGGCCGCGGCTGACGGAGGAATCTCCGCGGCCCGAGTGGAAACGGCCGTCTTGGCCGGCCGGATCTCCGTTCCGGGAGAGCTCGAATTCAATGCCCGCCGCCTGGCCGAGGTCTCGGCCCGGGTCGAGGGCCGGATTGAAAAAGCGGCCGCCGTCGCCGGAGACCGCGTCGTCCCGGGCCAGATCCTGGCTGAAATCTACAGCCGGGAATTCTTGGCCGCGCAGGCGGAAGTCCTTCAGGCCGCGGCCCGGGCCGCCCGCCTTCGGGACGGCCCGGAAGGTCCGGCGGCCGAGGCCTTCCTCCGGGCGGCCCGCCGCAAGCTCCTCCCCCTGGGCTGGGGCGACGAGGAGATCGACGCCTTGCTTGAGGCCGGAGAGCCGGTTCCTTTTCTCTCCGTCCGGGCGCCGTTGGCCGGAACGGTCATCGAGGCGCCGGCGTTGGCCGGCGCGCATGTCGAGCCGGGCGATCCGCTGTTCAAGCTGGCCGACCCGGCAAGTCTCTGGGCGCGCGTTCACGTTTTCGAGAAAGACCTGGCCGCCGTCCGCCCGGGATCTTCGGCCGTTCTCCGGACCCAGGCTTTCCCCGGCCGCGAATTCCCGGGCCGGCTCGTTCTCCTCGGACCGGTCATGGATGAAAAAACCAGGACCGTGGAGGGGCGGATCGAAGTCGGAAACGCCGATGGATGCCTGAGGGCGGGGATGTATGTCGAAGCCGCGCTCGCCTCCGGGAGAGAAAGAACGGCCGTTGTCGTTCCGGCCTCGGCCTTGCAGGAGTTCCAATCCCTCCCCGTCGTCTTCGTCCGGGAGGGAGAGACGACGTTCCGGCTCCGGCCGGTGGAAATCGGGGACCGGGAGGGCGGCTTGGTCGAGATCGTCGGAGGCGTTTCCGCCGGAGAATGGGTCGTGACGACCGGCGGCTTCCTGCTCAAATCCGAGCTTCTGAAATCCAGCCTGGCGGATGAACATGGACACGATTGAACGACTGATCAGCCGCTCGCTCCGCAACAGGCTGCTCGTCCTGATCGGCGTCGCCTTGCTCGTCGGCTTCGGAATCTGGTCGTTCCTCAAGATTCCGCTCGACGCCTTTCCGGACGTCACTAACATCCAGGTCGAAGTCTTGTCCTCGGCCCCGGGCTTGTCTCCGCTGGAAGTCGAAAAATTCGTCACCTTTCCGGTCGAAACGACCCTTCAAGGCCTGCCCCGCCTGACCCAGCTCCGCTCCGTTTCCAAGTTCGGGCTTTCGGTGATCACGGTCGTCTTCGAGGGCGGTGTCGACATCTATTTCGCCCGCCAGCTCGTCCTGGAGCGGCTGATCGAAGCCCGGGAGCGCGTTCCCCAAGGGATTGAAATCACCATGGGGCCGGTCTCCACGGCCATGGGAGAAATCTACCAGTACACGCTCGAGGGCCCCGTCCCCGAAGGGGAGGACGAGGAAGCCCGGGCGGAGCGCCTGACCGAGCTTCGGACGGTCCAGGATTGGATCCTGGCCCCCCTGCTCAAGTCCGTTCCCGGCGTCAGTGAGATCAACTCGTTCGGCGGGCACATCCGCCAGTATGAGGTCACCGTCGATCCCGACCGCCTCCTGAAGTACGGCCTGACGGTTGCCGACGCGGCCGCCGCCTTGGAGAGGAACAATCTCAACGTCGGCGGGAGCGTCTTGGAGGATGCCGCCGGACAGGCCCTGGTCCGGGGCGTCGGCCTGCTGCGGTCGGCGTCCGACATGGAGCGGATCGTCCTCAAATCCGAGGCCGGGACGCCCGTCTTTCTCGGCGACGTGGCGGCCGCCGGAAAGAGCCGGGCCGTGCGGCAGGGGGCGGCGGTCAAGGACGGAAAGGGGGAAGCCGTCGGCGGCGTCGTCATGATGCTTCGCGGAGCCAACGGCCGCGAAGTCGT
>JAAZPG010000079.1 GCA_012797375.1 Acidobacteriota bacterium | reverse complement strand
TGAACCGGAGGCCGGAAAGAAAGAGGAGCAGCTCGAGCTGACCCCGATGGGGGAGAAACGCGGCGCCACCCTTTCCGAGGAGGTCAACTACAAGTCGCCACCGTTCAAGGTTCTTGATCGCGGCGAGAAGGGCTCCGGGCCGGACCCCGCCGGTTCCGCGACGGCGTCTTCCGCGGCGTCCTCATCCCCCGCGGCCGCTCCGTTTTCACGGCCTCCGTCGGCCGCCGTTTTTTTCTGTTTCCGCGGAAGGTTGATCACCTCGATGATGTCGGGATGGTTTCCGGCGGCGATCGACCGGCAGGAGGGACACTCGCCGCAGGCGTCATCGTCGAGATGGAGGCAATTGAACGCCTTGGCCAGCTCCAAGGCGGTTTCCCGCTGGCCGGCGCCGGCGGCCCCGCAGAACAACAGGCTCGGGAGGGCGCTTTTCCGCCGCAGGGCGGAGCGGAGAATCGCCTTGAGCGGGGCGTTGCCGGGGATATCGTCGAAAGCCATGATCCGCCTAATTTGTCCCGGTTCGTCCGGGGGCCGAAAGGGCGGACCGGAGAAACGCGGCCGTGGGCGTGTCGGCCGCGGCGACGTCCTCGGGGGATCCGGCCGCGACGACGCGCCCTCCGTCCTCCCCGCCCTCGGGACCCAGGTCGATAATATAATCGCAGAACCGGATCACTTCAAGGTTGTGCTCGATGACGACCACGGTGTTGCCCATCCGGACAAGCTCGGAGAGGATCTCCAAAAGCTTGCGGACGTCGTCGAAATGGAGTCCGGTCGTCGGCTCGTCCAAAAGGTACAGCGTTCGGCCGGTCGCCCGCCGGCCCAGCTCCTTGGTCAGCTTGATGCGCTGGGCTTCGCCGCCGGACAGCGTCGGGGCCGGCTGGCCGAGCCGGATGTAGCCGAGCCCGACCTGCCGCAAGGTCGCCAGCCGGCGCTTGAGGCGCGGCTGGGCCTTGAGGTACTCATACGCCTCATCCACCGTCATGGCCAGGAAATCGGCGATCGACCGCCCCTTGTACCGGACGGCCAGCGTTTCCTTGTTGTAGCGAAGTCCGCCGCAGCGGTCGCAGGTGACGAAAACGTCGGGAAGGAAATGCATCTCGACCCGTTTCACCCCGGCCCCCTGGCAGTCCTCGCAGCGGCCGCCCGGAATGTTGAAGCTGAACCGCCCCGGCCCGAAGCCGCGGGTCCGGGCCTCCTGGGACAAGGAGAAGAGGAGCCGGAGGTCGGTGAACAGGCCGGCGTACGTGGCCGGGTTGGACCGCGGCGTCCGGCCGATCGGTTTCTGGTCCACGGAGATGACCTTGTCCAGGTGCTGGACGCCCTCGAGCTTGTCGAACGCCCCGGTTCTGAGCTTCGCCCGGAACAGGGCGTTCTGCAGGGCGCGGTGGAGGATGTCGAAGACCAGGGTGCTTTTGCCCGAACCCGAAACGCCGGTCACGGCGGTCATGCATCCCAGGGGGATGGAGACATCGATGTTCTTGAGGTTGTGCTCCCGGGCGTTGCGGATCGTCAGGAAGCTTTTAGCCGGCCGGCGCCCGTCGGGGAAGGAAACCGCCGCCTCCCCCCGCAGGTACTTGGCCGTCAAGGAGGCCGGGGATTTCAGGATTTCCGGGAGCGTTCCTTCGGCCACGACCGCCCCTCCCTGCTCGCCCGCGCCCGGGCCGAGGTCGAGAATGTAGTCGGCCGCCCGGATGGTCTG
>JAAZPG010000078.1 GCA_012797375.1 Acidobacteriota bacterium | reverse complement strand
TATTACCTCGATCCCGAGGTCGGCTTTGACACGTATCACCACTTCGACCTGAACGAGAACATGCGCTATGACAGTGCCGGCTACTTCTATTACGCCGACCGGGCGCGGTTCGGGACGAACGCCAGCCTCACCCACTATGCCGAGGACTTCATCACCGGCTCCCACGACTTTAAATTCGGCGTCGAGGTCGAGCGGTCGATGGCCCGGACCCGTTACGGCTACACCGGCCGGGGCGGCGAGCTGGGCGACAACATCAAGTATGTCGATTACTGGGGCTACGGCGCCTTCGGGTACCTGTATTCGGGCAATTACCTGGCCTATCAATATGAAGGCTACGACACCAACACCCGGTACACCCGGCTGGAGGTCTTCGCCCAGGATTCCTGGCAGGTGTCCGACCGGCTGAACATCAGCCTGGGCGTCCGCTTCGGCCAGAACTGGGGCGACGTCAAGGGCGTGGACGGGGCGGTCTTCAAATCGAACCACCTCGACCCGCGCATCGGCTTCACGTTCGATGTGCTGGGCGACAGGACCACCATTTTGAAAGCCCACTACGGCCGTTTTTCCGAGGCGATGCTGACCGCCTATCACGACCGGATGAACCCGCTCTCCCAGTTCAAAGATTACATCGGTTATTACTTCATCCCCGACGACAACGATCCGGCGACGACCGGCGGAACCTGGTATGAATGGTTCCGTATCACGCCGACGGAATACACGATGGACGACAACATCAAGCATCCTTATATGCGCCAGTACACCGTCGGGATCGAGCGGGAGCTGTTCAAGGACGCCTCGTTCGGGGTGACCTACATCAACCGGAAGTGGGACAACATCATCGGCCGGTACAACCGGGCGGCCCAGTATAACGTGATCGATTATTATTCCCCCGAGCTCGACCAGACGTTCCCGATCTACGAGCGGACGATGGACACGCTCGAGCTCAGCGACTTCATCATCACCAACCTCCGGAAGGGATCGGAATATCCCAACATTCTCACCGACATCTACCGCAAGTATGAGGGCCTGGAAATCCTGTTCAACAAGCGCTTCTCCAACCGGTGGCAGCTGCTTGCCTCCTACGTCTACTCCAAGGCGTCCGGAACGCGGGACAACGGATTCGGCGGCGACATCGGGTGGGGCGAGGATCCCAGCGATCCGAACAGCTACGTCAACGCCGAGGGCTGTCTCACCAACGACTTCACCCACATGCTGAAGGTCCAGGGGACGTACATCCTGCCGCTGGACATCAGCCTGACGGGCTACTTCCGGACCATCACCGGCTTCTCCTGGACGACTCAAGTGATGACGGGACGGCTTAACCAGGGCCAGGTCACGTTTTTCGCCGAGCCCCGCGGCGCCAACCACTACCCGATGGCGGCGACCCTGGATCTGCGGCTGGAGAAGATCTTCACCCTGGCCGGCAAATACCGCCTGGGCGTGATCTTCGACGTGTTCAACGTCTTCAACGACGACACGATCACGACCTGGGGCACCATCGCCGGCTTCGATTGGAACGCGGGCACGTATCCGTCCACCGACGGGCACGAGCTCTACACCCTTGTCCGGCCTCGCCAAGCCCGGCTCGGTCTCCGGCTCATCTTCTAAGGTTCCCGTTCACGCCCATGTCACCGGGGCGGCGGGGAAACCCGCCGCCCCTTTTTATATGGAGATGCAAAGCCCGTGTCCCCGGTGATTTCCAACCGGGGCGGCGGCCGGGTGTGCCAACTCACCTAACCAGGCAACGTTAACTTGGATTGTTCACTCAATCAAAAGACAACCCTGGAAGGAGCTTGCTATTTATGAGGAGGAACGCGGATCGGCTTCTTTTTCTTCCGCCGATTCAGCTTATCGAGCCGGGTGCCGCTTTTCCGTCCCGTCGTGATAAAATAGAAAGGATGAGAATCGTCGCGGCCGCGTGGCTCGTCTTCACGGTCGGGGGAGGAGGGGTCCCGTCGATGCTCGATTCATCCTCCGAGGCCGCCCGGCTCCTGGCGCTTCTTCCCCGCGAATCCCTCGGCTGGACGTCCGGCGGGGAGGACCGGATCTTCGACC
>JAAZPG010000077.1 GCA_012797375.1 Acidobacteriota bacterium | reverse complement strand
GCCGGCGCGCCCGGCCGCCTCGAGCGATCCGGCCACCGAGCCGAAAGCCCGCGAGGACGCGTCGGCCGCCCTGCGCGCGGCCCGCCGCGAGCGCGAAACAGGCCGGGATGCCGCGCTCAAGAATGAAAACGTCCGGATGTTCCAGGAAAAGCTCAAGGGCCGGGTCATTTCCGTGGAAGATCCCGAGCCGCCGCGTCCGAAAGACGAGGAGTGAGGAAAGATGAAGGGTTTCGGCGACATCCAGAAAATGCTGAAGTCGGCCAAGGAAATGCAGGAGCGCCTCCAGCGGGAGACGGCGGAGATGCGGATCGAGGGCTCGGCCGGCGGCGGAATGGTGACGGTCGTTCTGGACGGACAGAAAAACGTCCTCGATATCGGGCTGGATCCGGAAGTCGTCAACAAGGACGACATCGACATGCTCAAGGATCTGATCCTGGCGGCGTTCCGAGACGGCTCGGCCAAGGTCGACGCGGCCCTGGCCGACAAGCTCGGCGGATTGGGCGCGGGCCTGAAAATCCCCGGGATGTTCTGATGAACGAATACGCCCCTCCTCTCGGACGCCTCATCGAGGAGCTGAAGAGGATCCCCGGCATCGGCAGCAAGAGCGCCCAGCGGATGGCCTTTCACCTTCTGGCCGGCAACCAGGACGACGCCGAGCGCCTGGCTGATGCAATCCGCGACCTGAAGAAAAACCTGCTGTCCTGCTCGATCTGCAACAATATCACCCAGGCCGATCCGTGTTCCTATTGCACCGATCCGAACCGCGGCGACGAGTGCTTGTGCGTCGTCGAAGAGCCCTTCCATATCGCGGCGATCGAGAAATCCGGCGTCTTCCATGGACGGTATTACGTCCTCCTGGGCGCCCTGGCCCCGCTCAAGGGGATCGGGCCGGAGAGCCTCCGTCTTGAAAAGCTCGAGCAGCGCTTGAAAAACGGCCGTTTCAAGGAGATCATCATCGCCACCAACCCGACCTCGGAAGGGGAGGCGACGGCCCACTTCCTTGTGAGGGCCCTTCAGGGGTATAATATTAAATTCACGCGCCTGGCCATGGGATTGCCGGTCGGGTCGGACATCGATTTCGCCGACCAAGTCACCGTCCGCAAGGCCTTGGAAGGGCGGACGGATCTTTCGGATTAAACAGCGGATATTCCGCGAGTTATAAACGAAAACGCCGTTTTCGCGCGGCGGCAAAGGAGCTTGGTTCATGAAGAAAAACTTCAAAACGATCGACGGAAACACGGCCGCGACCCATGTTTCCTACGCGTATTCCGAAGTCGCCGCCATTTATCCGATCACGCCCTCCTCGACGATGGGCGAGTTGGCCGATGAATGGGCGGCCCAGGGCAAGAAGAACATCTTCGGCCAGACGGTGGACGTGGTCGAAATGCAGTCGGAAGGGGGCGCCTCGGGCGCGGTCCACGGGGCCCTTTCGGCCGGCGCCCTGACGACGACGTTCACCGCCTCCCAAGGCTTGATGCTCATGCTCCCGAACATGCACAAGATCGCCGGGGAGATGCTCCCCACGGTCTTCCTGGTCTCGTCCCGCTCCCTGGCCTTCCAGGCGCTCTCGATCTTCGGCGATCACAGCGACGTCATGTCGGCCCGCAACACCGGCTTCGCCATGACCTGCGCCGGCTCGGTCCAGGAAGCCCAGGACCTGGCCATCGTCGCCCACCTTTCGACTCTCCGGACCCGGATTCCGTTTCTTCATTTCTTCGACGGATTCCGGACGTCCAACGTCATCGAAAAAGTCGACGTCGTCGATTATGAGACCCTGGCCGGTTTGTTCGAGCCGCAATACCTCGACGATTTCCGGAAGCGGTCGCTCAATCCGGTACGGCCGACGATGAAGAACGGCCAGGAAAATCCGGACGTTTATTTCCAGGGCCGGGAAACGATCAACAAGTTCTATCAAGAAGCCCCGGCTCTCGTTCAGCACTACATGGACAAAGTCGGCAAGGCGATCGGCCGGCCGTACCATCTCTTCGATTATTTCGGAGCCCCCGACGCCGAGGACGTCATCATCATGATGGGCTCGGGCGCGGAAACGGCCGAGGAAACGATCCATTGCCTCAACGGCCGCGGCTCCAAGCTCGGGCTGGTCAAGGTCCGCCTCTACCGGCCCTTCGACGTGGAAGCCCTCAAGAAGGCGCTGCCCAAGTCGGTCAAACGGATCGCCGTCCTCGACCGGACCAAGGAACCGGGCTCCATCGGCGAACCGCTTTACCTGGACGTCGTGGCCGCCCTCGCCGGCTCCGGCCTCAAGATCATCGGCGGCCGCTACGGCTTGTCCTCCAAGGACTTCACCCCGGCCCAGGTCAAGGCCGTTTATGACCACCTGGCCGGCAAAGCCTTCCACGGCTTCACCGTCGGGATCACGGACGACGTCACCTATCTTTCGATCCCCGTCGGCCCGGTTCTGGACACCGAGCTCCCCGGCACGGTCCGCTGCAAGTTCTGGGGCTATGGCTCGGACGGCACCGTCGGCGCCAACAAGAATTCGATCAAGATCATCGCCGACAACACCGACATGTACGGCCAGGGGTATTTCCAGTACGACTCCAAGAAGTCCGGCGGTGTGACCATCTCCCACCTCCGCTTCGGCAAGCAGCCCATCCAGTCCCAGTACTATCTCAACACCGTCGATTTCATCGCGCTCCACAAGCCGTCTTACATCGGCCGTCTCGACATTCTCGAGGGGATCCGCGAGGGCGGGACGTTCCTGATCAACTCCAACTGGAACGCCTCGGAGGTCTTCGAGAACCTGACCGCGGACATGCAGAAGACGATCATCGACAAGAAGATCAAAGTGTACACCATCGACGCCTACAAGATCGCCGGCGAGCTCGGCTTGGGCCTCCGGATCAACACGATCATGCAGGCCTGTTTCTTCAAACTCTCGGGCGTGCTCCCCGAAGCCGAAGCCATCGCTCTGATCAAGAAGGCGATCGAAAAGACGTACGGCCGGAAAGGCGCGGACGTCGTTAAAATGAACTGGGCCGCCGTGGACCATGCCTCCGACGGCCTGGCGGCCGTCCCGATTCCGGATAAGATCGGCTCCAAGGCCGCTCCGATGATCCAGATCGTCCCCGACGACGCCTCCGCGTTCGCCAAGGATGTCATCGATCCGGTCACCCGTTTCAAGGGCGACCTGCTCCCCGTCTCCAAGATGCCGTTTGACGGTGTCATTCCCACGGCCACGTCCTGCCTGGAAAAGCGCGGGATCGCGGTCGAGGTCCCGGCCTGGATCCCGGAAAATTGCATCCAGTGCAACCAGTGCTCGCTCGTCTGCCCCCACGCCGCCATCCGGCCGAAACAGATCGCTCCGGCCGATTTGAAAAGCGCTCCGGCGACGTTCAAGACGATCAAATCCAACTCCAAGAACGACCGGGATCTCGCCTACCGCCTCCAAGTTTACGTTGAGGATTGCGTCGGCTGCGAAAACTGCGTCGAGGTCTGTCCCAGCAAGGTCAAAGCCCTCAAGATGGTCCCCATCGAGGACGCCCGGAAGGCAGGGGAAAACGAGAACCTGGCCTTCTTCGAGAAAGCTCCCTATGACGTCCTGGACGGCAACAAGCGCGACAGCATCAAGGGCAGCCAGCTCCTGCGGCCGCTGTTCGAATTCAGCGGCGCCTGCTCGGGTTGCGGCGAAACGCCCTACATCAAGCTGGCCACCCAGCTTTTCGGCGACCGGATGATCATCGGCAACGCCACCGGCTGCTCGTCCATTTACGGCGGCACGTTCCCGACCTCGCCCTACTGCCAGACGGCGGAAGGGAAGGGGCCGGCCTGGGGCAACTCCCTGTTCGAGGACAACGCCGAGTACGGATTCGGCATGCGGCTGGCGGTGGACGCCAACCGGAAGCTGTTGGCCGCCTCGATCGAGGCGGTCCTGGCGGCCGGAACGACCCCCGCCCTGGCCGACGCCCTGGCCAAGATGAAAGCGGCCTGGAAAGACACGGGCGGAGAGGCCAAGGCGGCCGCGGCGGCCGTTCGGGCGGCTTTGCCCGGCGCGCTCAAGAGCGCCGACGGAGTCAAGCCACATCTGGCCAAGATCGACGAGCTCAAGGATTTTCTGGTTGAAAAGAGCGTCTGGTCCTTCGGCGGCGACGGCTGGGCTTACGACATCGGCTACGGCGGCTTGGACCACGTCCTGGCCACGAACCGGAACGTCAACGTCCTGGTTCTCGACACCGAGGTCTATTCCAACACCGGCGGCCAGGCGTCCAAGGCGACCCCGACCGGGTCGGTCGCCAAGTTCGCCGCTTCGGGCAAGAAGACGACCAAGAAGGATTTGGGCAGAATGGCCATGACCTACGGCTACGTTTACGTGGCCGCGGTGGCCATGGGCGCCAATATGAACCAGTGCATCAAGGCCTTCCAGGAAGCCGAGGCGTACAACGGGCCGTCGATCATCATCGCCTATGCTCCGTGCATCAACCACGGAATCGACATGAAGAAGACCCAGGCCGAGGAAAAGCTGGCCGTCGATACGGGCTACTGGATCCTCTATCGGTACAATCCGCTCCTGGCCTTGGAAGGGAAGAATCCGCTCCAGCTCGACTCCAGGGAGCCGAAACTGGCCTACGGAGACTTCCTGAAGAACGAGGTCCGCTACCGGACGTTGACGCAGCAGTATCCCGAGATCGCCAAGGAGCTGTTTGCCCGGGCGGCCGAGGAAGCCAAGAGGCGTTACGCGGTTTATAAAAAGATGGCCGAGTAAAAGGACGCCGGCGAAGGCCGGCTCGAACCGCGCCCGCCCCGCCGTTCCCTTGACCGGGAGCGGCGGGGCGTTTTATTTTGCGAGCGGGGGATCCGGCCCTCCCGAATCGTCTTCTTGACACGTTCTCCCGGCCGGAAATATGATTTCGTCATCATGACCCGCTATATGAAACGACACGAACGGAATCTGCTGAAGGCCATGGCGTCCGCCCCGGGCAAGCCGGCTTTAGCCGAGCTTCTGGCCTTTCACGATAAACAGATCGCTTGGCTTCAACAAGAGCGCTTGGCTCACCTGATCACGACGTTGTTTTTCGGATTGTTTTTCGTCTTGTCCCTGGGGTTCACGATGTGGCGGTTTTCGCCGGCCATGCTGGCCCTCACGGGGATGCTGCTCGTCATGGTAACCGCTTACGTCTTCCATTATTACCGGCTGGAAAACACGGTCCAGCGGTGGTATTCGATTTCCAACAGGATCCGGGCGAGCCTGCTGGCCCAAGACTAGCCGGCGGATCTCCGCGTCCGCCCGGCCGCTCAGCGGCTCAGGATCTTCGCCAGCCGGGCGACTCCCGTCCGCAGGTCTTCCGCCGTCGCGTAGGAGAAATTAAGCCGGATTTCGTTCCGTTTTTCCGTCCCCGAGGGGTAGAACTTGCTTCCGGGGATGTAGGCGACGCCGGCCTTGGCCGCCTCGTGGAAAAGAACGTCCGTATCATATGTCTCGGGGCAGGTCAGCCAGATGAACAAGCCGCCCTCGGGCTCCGTCCAGCGGATGGATGGAGGCATCGTCTCCTTGAGGGCGGAAATCATGACTTCCCGCTTGTGGCGGTACATCGCCGTGATCTTCTCGATGTGGGGTTCGAGAAGGTCGCGCTCCAGGAACCGGGCGACGACCCGCTGGACCACGCCTTCGGGCGAGACGATGACCTTCTGGGCCCACTTGGCCATGGCCGCGATGAGATCGGCCGGCCCGGCGGCGAAGCCGAGACGCAACCCGGGCCCGAGGACCTTGGAGAAGGACTTGCAGATCGTGACGGTGCGGGCGTCGTCGAATTCGGCCCGGGCGATGTCCCAGATCGAATCGATCCGCCGGCCCATGAACCGGAGATCGCGGTAGGGCTGGTCCTCGAGGATCAGGACATTCAATTCCCGGGCGACCCGGATCAGCTCCCGGCGCCGGGCCAGGCTCATCGTCCGGCCGCTGGGATTTTGAAACTCGGGGATCGTGTAGATGAACTTGACGGTCCGGCCTTCCTTCCTCCGGGCGAGGATCGTCTCCCGGACGCGGTCCACGAGCAGGCCTTCCTCGTCCATGCCCACGGCGGCCAGCTCCGCTCCGCAGGCCTCGATCGCGACGAGCGTGCCGTTGAACGACGGCCCCTCGCAGATGACGATGTCGCCGGGATCGACGACCGCCCGGGTGAAGAAATAGATCCCGTTGGTCGCTCCGTCCGTGATCAGGAGCTCCTCCTTGAGGACGCCGGGCTCCTTCTCGAACCGGAGAATCTGCTCCTTGAGAAAAT
>JAAZPG010000076.1 GCA_012797375.1 Acidobacteriota bacterium | reverse complement strand
TCAAAATGGAGGTACATCTCGCCTTCCTTCTTGGCAACGACGCCCCGTCCCATCGGCTTCAGGTAGAAACCCAGGGTTCCGCCGGTGGAATAGACCACCGTCCGGGACGGATGAAGGGGGACGCGCGGGAAAAGAACCCAGAGTCCGAGCCCGCCGGCGAGCAGGACGGCCGCCGCGGCCGGGGGAAAGAGCCGGGGCAGCGGCTTTCCGCCGCCCTTGGCGAAGACCGCGTAGGCGGCGATGAACAGGAGGAGCAGCCCCGTCCAGACGTAATTGGGGAGATAGGCCGAATTGTCGACTTTAACAAAGGAAGGCAGGAAAGGCGGCAGGAACAAGCGGACATTGCCCAGGTGGACGAAAAGGTCGCCGGCCCGGGCCGTGAAGTCGTGAGTCGTCGGCTGGTAAAGATAATCCGGATGACCGAGGAGGATCAGGGACATGGCGGCCGTGGCCGCGACCCCGAGACCGAACAACCAGGTGAAGAAACGATTTCCCCGGCGCTCCAAAAAACAGCCGAGGGCCACGGCCGCGACCCAGGAAACCGGGGCGAGAACCCGGCCTTGCGGACAGAATCCCTGCCGATGAGTGAAAAAGGCGTAATTGAGAAGGTACGGCCCGGCGATAAACAGCAGGCCGAAAAGCTCGGCCCGCGTTTTCCGGCCGCGCCGGGCCATCTCGACCAAGCCCAGGAAGAAGAACGCCCAGAACGGCGCGTACGGCAGGAGCCCGTCGCGCTGGTCCAAAAAATAATCGAGCAAGGTCTCGATCCGGGCCGATAACGGCAGATCGAGGAAGGAACGGGCGATCTCCCGGGCCTGCCCCGGCTCGAGGACGCCCTCGTAAACGGCGAACGGAGAGAACGTTCCGTACATGTTCCAGACGGCGAAATAGAAGAGGGCCATGCCGGCCAGGGCCGGGATCACAAACCATAAAATCCGGCTCCGGGGACGGACCGCCGGCCGGAGGGAGAGGACGGCCACGATGAGAAGCGGCCAAAAAATCATGTTGTATTTCAGGCCGAACCAGAAAAATGATCCGAGGAGAGCGCCGAGAAGGGCCAGCCGGAGGGCGGACATCGGCCGCCCAGACCGGGTCATCCGGTAGATATAGACCGAAAACAGGGCGATCGGGATCTCGGGGTAGAGATGGATGGCGTAGAAAAGAACGGGCGGGGTGAAGGAAACGAGCGCCCAAAGACCCAGGGCCAGCCCTTCCCGCTTCCAGAGCTTCCTGGCGAGGAGGTAGATCTGGAGGCCGAGAAGCGCCGCCCAGACCGCCAGGCTTCCCTTGAGGAGAAAGATTCGGGCGAAGCCGTGAACGGCCTGCCCGGCGGCGTAGAAGGGGACCATCAGGAAGGAGATGCCGGGCAGGTTGATCGGGTAGATATATCCGCGGCCTTTGACCCCCGCCCGGGCGTAGGGATTCATCCGCAGATTCGGATTCTCCTTCTCGTCGTAGAAATGGAAGTAATCGCGGTTGCGGTAGTTGTTTTCGAGATTGATGTCCCGGTCGGCCAAGAGGCTGTGGGTCGTCAGAAGGTAGTTCGGCTCGTCGCCCGAAAAGGTCATCCCCCGCGAAACGAGGACGAGGGCGCAGGCGTTATAGACGAGAAAAGCGGTCAGGAAAAGGACAAGAAGCCGGCGCTTGACCGGCAGGCGGAGAAATCCGTCAAGGAGACGGGTCGCCCGCGGCCGCGGCGATTCCGGGCGGGAAGCGGATCCGGCGACACCCAGGTAGACGATCGCCGCGGCGGCGAGCAGACCGAGAAGAAGGAGCCGCCTCTGAAGGTCGTCCCGGTCGAAATAATCGATGGTCAGGAAGGGAGCGGCGAGAAGAACGGCCGGGGGCCATAACGGCCCTCCGAATCCGAACGCCTCGTCCTGCCAAGACCGGGCGGCCCGGGAGAGGAGAATGAGGGCCGCGGCCGCGAGCCCCAGGAACAAGGCCGCGGTGATTCCTACCGGCCGGAATCCGTGATCGAATACCGTCGCCCCGGCCGCCCGGAACCAGGCCGTTCCATAAGCGGCCAGCCCCGCGGCCGAGGCCCATAGAACCGGGCGGGAAACCGCGGATTCCGGGACGGCCGTCATGAAGGCAGTAATAATCGACTTGTCCGGCGGTGTCAAGAAGACGAAGGAATCCATCAAGCCGGAACCGCGCCCGAGGCCGGGGGACGGAAGGCCTGCTTTCGAGGCTTCCGGCCGTTCCCTTTTTGCGGCCGGCCGGCGTCCGCGGACGAAAGAGAACTTTTCCCGGCTGTCTATCGTTGACATTAAGGAACGCCTCGTCGCCGAAACCGGCCGCGGGTTGCGGTTGTTCCGGGATTGGATCAAAATGAGCGGCGTTAACGGGAATCGTCGCGCGCCGGATCATAGACGGGCCGGATGAATATCGCCGACGGAGCGATCCGGACGCGCCCCAAGGAGTGAAGAAATGAGAAAAATGACCGCCGCGGCCGTCGCGGCCGTGATCGCCTTGGCCGCTTCGGCCGTCGCCGAAGATTTGAAGGAAAGCCTGGCGCCCAAGCTTCAACGGATCATCGGGCTTCAAGCGGACGTCGGTCCCCTTCACCCCGTTCTCCAAAACCTTTATCCCGTGGCCGTCGTCGACGGCGACCGTTTCCTGATCTTTGATCTGGATGAATCGAAAACCGGATATCGCTTCCTCAAGGAGGCGCCCGTCCCCATGCCCATGCCGAAAGGCGTCCGGGCGGCGTTTCCCCTTGAAGCCCTCGACAACCGGAGCGCCTGCGTGGTAAGCCCGGAGGTCTTCGATTCCGCCCGCGGGTATGTGACGATCTTCCACGAGTTCGTCCATTGCCGCCAGTGGGAGACCGTCGAGCCGGCCTTGAAGGGACGGCTTTCCATCTATCGCCAGGCCATGGAGGCGGGCGATTATATGTGGGAGCTGAGCTACCCGTTCCCCTACGAAAACGCGGAGTTCGCCGAAGACTATCCCGCCGCCTTGGACCGGATGGACCGGGGCGACGGCCCGGAGGCTCTCCGGATCCGGGCTCGGCTGAAGGACCTCCTCGGACCCGAAAACTACGAGTACCTTTGCTGGCAGGAGTGGAAAGAAGGCTTCGCCCGGTACTTGGAGAATGCGATACTCCGGCATCTGAACATGGAGGAGAACCACGGCGGCTTGGCTCTCCCCTTGACCCGGGTGGCTTTTTACGAGGGGGGATCCCGCTTCATCGCCTTTCTTGAGGGGCGGGAGAACGGGCTGACGCTGAATTTGGAGACGCTTTTCGAGCGGATTGCGGACCCGTCGGGCGAGGCCGCGGGAAATTCCATCCGGCCGACCGGGCCTTCGCCGACGACGCATTGAAGTCGCCTCTCCCTCCGGAGTATCATGGATTCCCGGCCCGGCGCCGGGGAGACGGAGAAACCGGGACGCTTCCCCGCGCCTGGCGGAAGCTCCGGCGGCGGGCTCGACCCGCAAGAAAGGGAGGAGGACGGCATGGCCGCCAACGACGAGAAGAAGGAAATTCTGCAGGCCCGCAACGGAAAGAACAAAGAAGATCCGGGGCTCAAGAAGAACGATCCCCTCTTCAAACCCCTGGACCGCAAGCAGTTTAAATTTTCCATCTGGTATTTCCTGTTCACCCTGGTTGCCCTTTTCCTGATCAACACCGTGCTCCTGCGGCCGAAGTACGAATCCATCGATTACAGCGATTTCAAGGCTCGCATCAAATCGGGGGAGATCGTCCGGGTCGAAATCAGCGAAAAATACGTGACGGGATTCACCCGGAAGCCGGCCCCGGAGACGGCTCCCGGGAAACCCGAGCCCGGCGAGCCGGCCCCGGCTGCGGCTTCGATAACCTACCGGGCCGTCCTGATGGCCGATGCGGATCTCGTTTCTCTCATGGATGAAAAAGGCGTCGATTATTACGCGGTCGCCCCGGAGAACAGATCCTGGCTGAGCGCCCTCCTCTCCTGGGTGTTCCCCATCGTCTTGATGGTTTTCTTCTGGAATTATCTCAGCAAGAGAATCGGCGGCGCGGGCCAGGGCGTGATGTCCTTCGGGGCGAACAAGGCCAAGCTGGTGGCCGAAGGAGACACGGGCGTCACCTTCAAGGACGTCGCCGGCGTGGACGAAGCCAAGGCCGAGCTGGTCGAGGTCGTCGATTTCCTCAAGAATCCGCGGAAGTACGAGGCGATCGGAGGCCGCATCCCCAAGGGCGTCCTGCTGGTCGGTCCGCCCGGGACGGGAAAAACCCTCTTGGCCAAGGCCGTCGCGGGGGAATCCCAGGTTCCGTTCTTCCGGATCAGCGGGGCCGAATTCGTCGAGATGTTTGTCGGCGTCGGGGCGGCCCGGGTCCGCGACCTGTTCAAGCAGGCCCGGGAGAAAGCGCCCTGTCTCGTCTTTATCGACGAGCTGGACGCCATCGGCAAGAGCCGCGGGATCACTCTCGGCGGAAACGACGAGCGCGAGCAGACCCTGAACCAGCTCCTTGTCGAAATGGACGGGTTCGACTCCCGGTCCGGCGTCATTATTCTCTCGGCGACCAACCGGCCCGAAATCCTCGATCCCGCCCTCCTCCGCCCCGGGCGCTTCGACCGCCAGGTGCTGGTCGACCGGCCCGACCTGAAGGGCCGGGTGGACATCCTGAAAGTCCACATCCGGAACGTGAAGCTCGATCCGTCCGTCGACCTGGACAAAATCGCCCGGGGAACCCCGGGCTTCACCGGGGCGGATCTGGCCAACATCGTCAACGAGGCGGCCCTCTTGGCCGTCCGGGCGGGGCGGGCCAGCGTCCTGCAGCGGGATTTCGACGAGGCCATCGAGCGCATCGTCGCCGGGCTGGAAAAAAAGAACCGCCTGCTCAATCCCAAGGAGCGGTCGATCGTCGCCCATCACGAAACCGGGCATGCCCTGGTGGCCGCCTACGCCAAGGGCGCCGATCCCGTTCACAAGGTCTCGATCATTCCCCGGGGGATCGGGGCTTTGGGATACACGATTCAGCTGCCGACCGAGGACCGTTTCCTCCTGACGGAGGACGAGCTTCTGGGGAAGATCGACGTTCTCCTCGGCGGACGGGCCAGCGAGCAGGTGTTCTTCGGCGAGATCTCGACGGGGGCTTCCAACGATATCGCCCGGGCCACCGACATCGCCCGCAAGATGATCAGCGACTACGGCATGAGCGAAAAATTCACCAACGTCGTCCTGCCGTCCCAGAGAAGCCCGATCTTCCTGCCCGGGGAGCCGATCGCCGGCCAAAGGGAGTACTCCGAATTCACCCAGCAGTATATCGACGAGGAGATCACCCGGATCATCAAGCAGAGGTACGACAAGGTGGTCGCTTTCATCGAGGAAAAGCGGGAGGTTGCGGCCCGGGTCGCCGCCCGCCTCCTGGAAGTCGAAACGATCGGGGCGGAGGAATTCAAGTCGTTGATCGGGGCCCCGGCCGGTCCGCCGGAGGTCCGGCCGGACGGCGGGGGATGAGGACGGGTCCCCTCGAATCCGGGGCGGACGAGCGGCCGCTTCAAGACAAACACGCGGAAAAATGATATAAGAGGACGACTTCCGGACCGGAAGGCGTCATGAAAACCGCGAAACGAGGAAAGCGAGTCGTCGTCGTCATGCCGGCGTACAACGCCGAAAAGACGTTGATCCGGACGCTTGACGACATCGACCGGTCCTGGGTGGACGACATCATCCTCGTCGACGACGGCAGCCGCGACGGCACGGTCGACCTGGCCCGCCGCCTGGGGCTCCGGGTTTTCGTTCATGAAAAAAACACGGGATACGGCGGAAACCAGAAAACCTGCTACACCGAGGCCATGAAGCTCGGGGGCGAGATCATGGTCATGATCCATCCGGATCATCAATACGATCCGAGGGTCATCCCCCAGCTCGTCCAGCCGCTGCTCGACGACGCCTGCGACGCCGTCTTCGGTTCGCGGATGCTTGGCGGCCGGCCGCTCGAGGGCGGCATGCCGAAATGGAAGTACCTCTCCAACATCTTCCTGACCGCCGTCGAGAACATCGCCTTTTACATGTACCTGACCGAATACCACTCGGGCTTGCGGGCGTATTCCCGCCGGTATCTCGAGGCGGTCGACTTCCGGGCGAACTCGGACGGCTTCGTCTTCGATTCCGAAATCATCGCCCAGGGCGTTCTGGCCGGGATGCGGATCCGGGAGATTCCCATCGAGACGCGCTATTTCCCCGAGGCCTCCCAGGTCGGGCCCTGGGGGAGCATCCACTACGGCCTTTCCATCTTGAGGATGCTCGTCAAGTTCAAGCTTCACAAAAAAGGCTGGATCCGGTACCCGATGTTCGAGTTGCCGGGGCCCGCCCCGAAGCCCGGGGCGTGATCCTCCGCCGGGCGGCTGGAATCAGCGGGCCGGGCTCAAAGCGAAGAGGTAGGGCGTGACGGCCGTCCGGACATCCGATTTTCTTTCCAGGCGGATCGAAACGCGGTAGAGGAACCGGCCTTTCCAGGGATAAGCGGGGGGGGACTCGACCGTTCGGGTCATCACTTCCCGGCGCGTCGTCACGGAAAAGATCGCCGCGTCGGCGATGTTCAGTCGCAGGGCGTAGTCGCCGTGGGGCGATCCGAATTCCACGCCGAGCTTTTCCAGAGGCCGGTTCGAGGTGAAGTAGAAATCATAATCCCGGTTGTCTTGGAGAATGTCGAACCGCCCGGGCTCGTTCATGATCGCCACTCGGGAGAGGGAATAGAACGTCCAGGGCTCGCCGGAAGCGTGGACGATCGGCCGGGGCGACATCAGGACGGGCCGGGGATAATAAACGTACTGAACGAAGAACAGGGCCAGAAGGACCAGGGCCGCGGCCGCGTGTCCCGGGAAGGGGAGACGCTTGTCGGACGGGCGGCGGAGGGCGAAAAGGACGACGAAGAGGACCAGGGCGCCGATCCATACGGCGTTCGGCGTCCATCCGGTTTCCTCGACCTTGATGAAGGAGGGCAGGAGCCGGGGAAGATAGACGTGGAGATTGCTCAGGGTGATGAACAAGCTTCCGGCCCGCTCGGTCACGCCCATGGTCGTTTCCTGGTAGAGGGCGTACGGGTGGCGGCAGAGAAGCCAGGTCATCAAGAGCGTCAGCCCGGCCGCCCCGTTGAAGAGATAACGGAACGCGTGCTTCCGGCCCTCGGCGATAAAGGCGCCGAGGAAGATCGCCGGAACCCAGATCACGGCTACCAGCGGCCGGGCCTGCGGCGCGTATCCCGACCGCTGCGTCAGGAACGCGGAGGCGAGCACGTAGGGCAGGGCGATGAGGAGCAGCCAGCCGGCGTCGCCGGCTTTTTTCCGGAAGAGGGAGACGCAGCCGAGAAAAGCGAAGAGATAGAGAGGCGAATAAAGCAGGAGGCCGTCGCGCTGGTCGAGGAAATATCCGGCCAGGGTCTCCCAGCGGAAACGGAACGGGATGCCGGTGAACAGCTCCTTGAGGAAGCTCAGCGTCTGCTTCCCGTCCATGGCCCCCTGCCAGGAGACGGACGTCGGGTTGAGCGAGCCGTAGAGGGCGTGCTGGACGGCGAAATAGGCGGCCGCGAAGACGCCGGCCGGGAGGATCAGGGCGGCCAGGCGGCGTCCCCGATCGGCCGGATCATTTCCTTTCCAGATCCGGAGGATCGCGTAGAGGAAGAGGGGCGCCTGGATGAAGGCGTACTTCAGGGCGTGAAACCAGACGAACGAGACGATCAGGATCCCGATCAGGACGCAGTCTCCGGTCCGGCGGGCCGGTTTGAAGCGCAGCCGGCGGAACACATACATTCCGGCCGCGGCGACGACCAGCTCCGGATAGATGTGGAAGGCATAGAAAAAAACCGGGGCCGAGAGGGTGACCAGGGCCCAGAGGGCGAACGCCAGGCGTTCCCGGGCCCAGGCCTGCCGGGCATAGAGATAAACCTGGATTCCGAAAAAGACTCCGACGAGACTCAGGGCGAAACGGACGAGAAAGACCAGGGTGCTTTTGCCCAGGGCCAATCCGAGGGCGTAAAACGGAAGAAGAAGAACCGAAATCCCGGGCGAATGGAAGGAATAGCGGCTTTCCGGCTTTTTCCCGGGCACCGTGTGCGAGCGCATCGCGACGCCCTCGGGCATGTAGGCCTCGAAGTCCCGGTCCTTGTAATTGTTCGCCAGGTCCAGATCCCCGTCCTTGAGCAAGCTGTGGGTGATCAGAAGGTAATGGGGCTCGTCGCCGCCGAAGGACACGCCCCTTCCGCTCACGAGGAGCGCGCCTCCGTTGATCAGGAGCAGGGCGAGAACGGACAAGAGGATCAGGCGGCGCCGGGTGGGCCAGGCGAGAAAACGGTCGAGGGCGGCCCCCCAATTCGATTTCCCTTGGCGGTCGGCCTGGGCGACGCGGACAGCCTTGAGATAGAGGACGGCCAGGAGGACGCCCGCGGCCAGAAGTCCAAGCCTTTCCCGGAGATCGTCCCGGGTCAGGTAATGCACCAAGGCCAGGGGAGCCAGGAGGAAGAACAGCGCCGGCAGATAGGTCGGAAAATCGAGGGCCAGCGCTTCCTTGTAGCTCAGCCGGCTGTTTTTCGTCCAGATCTGGCTGATCAAGGCCCAGAGCCCGGCGAGAAGGATGAAGATCAGGATGGCGGACACGAGGAGAGGACCGGCTTCGGGCCGGAAGGCGTGGTTGCGGATGGTGAAATCCGGGGCCTGGACGTTCAGCCGGAGAATGAGCGCGATCCCCGCCGACAGGACGAAAAAGACGATAGGCCGGAGGATGCGGCGGAGGATTTTCATCGCCAAGACTGTATGTCGGACCGACGGACAAGTCAAGAACGCGCCCCGAAGCCGGCGACGGCATTTTAGTCTATAATGAGTCCGCCATGAACGACCGGGCCGCCTCGATCCCCGATCCGCCGGGGACGATTTTCCTCGAGCTGACAAGCGCCTGCAACATGCATTGCGCGTTCTGCCCTTCGGATGTCCTCCGCCGGCCGAAGGAGCCCTTGTCCGAAGCCCGCCTGAAGAGCTTCCTCGGCCAGCTCCACGCCCTCGGCCTC
>JAAZPG010000075.1 GCA_012797375.1 Acidobacteriota bacterium | reverse complement strand
GCCTTCAAGCAATCAGAGACTGAGGACACAGAGGGGACGTCCAGCACCGGATGGGAGACTTTTCTCGATGCGGTGATCCGTGCCGGTTTCGCAATTAGTGGCACTTGGCCGATGCATACCGAGAATCAGACGCGTCTTGTTGGCAATAACACCAACGCCCTTGCTTCCAGCATCGTGCTCGTCTGCCGCCCGCACGCAGCCGATGCGCCCACCGCCACGCGCCGTGAATTTCTTGCCGCGCTCAAAGCCGAGGTGCCGAAAGCGCTTGCCCATCTACAGCGCGGCAACATCGCGCCGGTGGATCTCGCCCAGGCGGCCATCGGACCGGGAATGGCGGTCTATACCCGCTATTCGAAGGTGCTCGATGCGGAGGGGAAGCCCCTTTCCGTGCGCGAGGCGTTGGCGCTTATCAATCAAATCCTTGACGAGGCGCTGGCCGAGCAGGAAGGCGACTTCGACGCCGACAGCCGCTGGGCGCTGGCCTGGTTCGAGCAGAACGGATTTGGCGAGGGGGAATTCGGAGTGGCCGAGACCCTCAGCAAGGCCAAGAACACGAGTGTCGCCGGCATGGTCGAGGCCGGAATTCTCGCCTCGAAGCGCGGCAAGGTGTGCCTGCTCAAACCGGACGAGCTCCCCGCCGACTGGGACCCGGACAAAGATTCCCGCCTCACGGCCTGGGAAATCGTCCATCAACTGGTCCGAGCGCTTTCAACCGGCGGTGAAAGCGCGGCCGCCGAACTCGTCGCCAAGCTCGGGACAAGGGCCGAAGTCGCCCGCGAGCTGGCCTATCGGCTCTATGCGCTCTGCGAACGCAAGAAGCGGGCGGCCGAGGCACTTGCCTATAACGGCCTCGTCCAGAGCTGGCCGGAGATCGTCCGGATCGCCGGCGGGGGCGGCAAACCAGGGACCAGGCAAGCGAAGTTATTTAAGGAAACCAAGGAGTAATCCATGGCCATTACCAACCAGGAGCGCGTAAGCAAAGCAATGGAACTGCTCCGATCCGGGCTCGCGCCTTTCGTCGAGCGCGAGCTCAAAAGTAAATATCAAGCACAGGCCGTCGAGATCGCCCGACGCTTCGCCGCTGAAGATCGCATGTTGGCAAAAAAGCCCGTCGCCGAATGGGACGTGGCCGCTCTGTTCAAGCTGATGGCGGATGCCTGGAACGAAATATTTAGCAACACCCTCGGCCGGGCCGAGCGGACCCTGGTCTTTGAGCTCCGCGATGTCCGAAACGAATGGGCGCACCAGAAGACGTTTTCAAGCGACGACACGGACCGCGCCCTGGACTCGATGGCCCGTCTGCTGACGGCGATTTCCGCTCCGCAGGCCGACGAGGTCACGAAAATAAAGATGGAGCTGCGCCGGCTCACCTTCGACGAACAGGTCCGGAGCGAGAAGCGCAAGGCCGGCGGTTCCTTGATCGAGGCCGCCGCGACGGGCGCGCTGAAGCCCTGGCGGGAAATCGTCACCCCGCATGCCGACGTGGCCAGCGGGCGTTACCAGCAGGCGGAATTCGCCGCCGACCTCTGGCAGGTTCACTTGGGCGAGGGGACGGACGAGTACAAGGATCCGAAAGAGTTCTTCCGGCGGACCTATCTCACCGAAAGTCTGAAACGGCTTTTGATTTGCGGCGTGGAGCGACTTTCGGGCAAAGGCGGCGATCCGGTCGTGCAGCTTCAGACCAACTTCGGCGGCGGCAAGACCCATTCCATGTTGGCTCTCTACCACCTGTATTCCGGAGTAAACCCAAGAGATCTCGCGGGAGTGGACGCGGTGCTGGCTGAGGCCGGCATTAAGGATCCGCCCAAGGCGAAACGCGTGGTTTTGGTGGGAAACAAGATTTCTCCCGGAAATCCCGTCGTCAAGACAGACGGAACGGTGGTCCGCACGCTCTGGGGGGAGATAGCCTGGCAGCTCGGCGGGAAAAAAGCCTTCGCCCGCGTCAAGGCGGACGATGAAAAGGCCACGAATCCGGGCGACACCATGCGCGAGCTGTTTAAGGAATACGGGCCGTGCCTGGTCCTGATCGACGAATGGGTGGCCTATGCCCGCCAGCTCCACGAACAGAGCGATTTGCCGGCCGGAAGCTTCGAAACACAGTTCACCTTTGCTCAGGCCCTCACCGAATCGGCCAAGCTCGCGGGCAAGTGCCTGATTGTGATTTCGCTGCCGGCCTCCGACACCCAGGGCTCGCCGCATACGCAGGCTGATGACGCGGAAGTGGGCGGTCTGCGCGGCCGCGAAGCGCTCGAGCGGCTGCGCAATGTGGTCGGCCGGGTGGAATCGTCTTGGCGGCCGGCGACCGCCGAGGAGGGCTTCGAGATCGTCCGGCGCCGGCTGTTTGAGCCGTTGGCCGGGCCGGAAGCCTTCAAGCAGAGGGATGTGACCGCGCGGGCTTTCGCTGATCTCTATCGTACCCAAAGCGCCGAGTTCCCGCCGGAGTGCAAGGGCGGCGACTACGAAAAACGCATCCAGGCGGCTTATCCGATCCACCCGGAAATCTTTGACCGGCTCTACACCGACTGGTCCACGCTGCTCAAGTTTCAGCGCACGCGCGGCGTCCTGCGCCTGATGGCGGCGGTG
>JAAZPG010000074.1 GCA_012797375.1 Acidobacteriota bacterium | reverse complement strand
GAACCCGCCCCTTTCGGCTTCCCGCCGCCGTGATCGCGGCCGGCGGGGGCCTGGCCGAGGCGGCCGGTTCGCTGTCGCGGAAACGGCCGCTTCTGACCTTCGCCTACGGCCGGCTGAGCGGCTGGCGCGCTTACTATGACAATGCCAAGAGCGTCCGCGAGTTCGGACACGCGTATCGGCCCGTCGCCCAAACCGTCGCCGACGGCTGGGAATATTACCGGCGGATCCACCGGAAAGAAAATCCATGAATCAAGCGTCGGCTCATAGCCTTCCCCGCGTCCTGGGCCTTGGGGACGTCATCGCCCTCGTCGTCGGCGGCATCATCGGTTCGGGGATCTTTCTCGTCCCCAAGGACATGGCCGCGGCCGTCGGCCACCCCCTCCTGATCCTGGCGGTCTGGGTCGCCGGGGGCGTCCTCAGCATGTTCGGCGCCCTGTCGTTCGGCGAGCTGGGCGCCTCGATGCCGGAAGCCGGCGGCGTTTATGTCTACCTCCGCGAGGCCTACGGCTCGGCGGTCGCCTTCCTCTTCGGCTGGACCCTGTTTTTGGTCATCGACACGGGGGCGATCGCCACCTTGGCCGTCGCCTTCTCCTCAAAGTACCTGCCTCATTTCTTCGCGATCTCGCCGGCCGGACAGAAGGCGGTCAGCATCCTCTTCATCCTCTTTTTGACGGTGATGAACTATATCGGCGTCCGCCGGGGGGCCGATTTGCAGAACGTCCTGACGATCTTCAAGCTCGTTGCTTTAACCGCCGTCTGCGGAGCCATCTTCCTGTTCGCCGAGGGGGATACGGCTCATTTCGTCCGTTCCGGCGGAGCGGAGCCTTCCGGCGGCCTTCTCGGGACGTTCGGTGTCGCCCTGGTGGCCTCGCTCTGGGCCTACAAGGGCTGGGAGGCGGCGACGTACAGCGCCGGGGAGATGAGGAATCCCCAGAGAACGCTTCCCTGGGGCATCTTGATCAGCTGCGGGATTTGCGTCGTTTTTTACGTCGTCGCCCAGCTGGCCTATCTCTACGTCTTCCCGGCGGCCGAGATCGCCCTTTCCGACCGGATCGCGGCCGAGGCGATGAACGCCGCCGTCGGCGGGCTCGGCGCCTCGATCATCTCGTTCATCATCTTGTTTTCCATCCTCGGGGCGGCCAACCAGAATTTCGTCTGCTCGCCGCGCGTCTATTATGCCATGGCCAAGGACGGTCTCCTGTTCCCGCAGCTGGCCGCCCTCCGCCCGCGGTTCCTGACCCCCCACAACTCCATCCTCGCCCTGGCGGCCTGGAGCATCGTCCTGAGCCTGAGCGGGACGTTCGAGCAGCTGTTCACCTACGTCGTCTTCGGCCAGTGGCTCTTTTTCGGCCTGACGGTGGCCGCGGTCATCGTTCTCCGGCGGAAGCGTCCCGACCTGCCGCGTCCCTACCGGACCTGGGGATACCCGGTCACGCCTGTCGTCTTCATCCTGGCCTCCCTTTACATCGCCGTCAGCGCCCTGATCAGCCAGCCCGGCAAAGCCCTGGCCGGCCTGGGAATCATTCTCCTCGGCCTGCCGTTTTATTTCTTCGGCCGGAAGCGGGCGAAAAAACGAGTTGCCTCCCCGTAAAAGGGGCTATCCCCTCAATCTCCGGGTTCCAGCGGTTTTCAGCTTCAAATCCGCCGTCAAGGCGATGTCACCGGGCGGAGCTCGACGCGCGGCGCCTCTCCGCCCAGCGGATCGATCGGTCTTCCGCTCGAGGGAGTCTCTTCATCGAAAACCTTGATTTTTTTTCTTGAATGGCTTAATTTCCTTTTGTATCGACGGGAAAGGAGAGATTGACCATGAAAAAAAATCCCGGCTTCATGATCACCGTCGCGGCGGTCATGGTATTGATGATGATCGGCGCAGGATGTGCCTCGAAAAAGCACCTCCTCAAGATCGAGCAGCAGGGAGCGGAGATCCAGCAGTCCCAGGAGAGGATCGCCGAGCTTCAAAGAAACAATGAGATCCTGACCGGGACTCTGAACGAGACGAAAGCCTCTCTAGTAAAAGCCGAGGAAAGCCGGTCGGAGGCGGACAAGCAGATCACCGCCCTGAATTCAGATGTTTCGGCCTTGAAGTCGCGGAACGAAGACCTGTCGAAATCGATGGAAGCCCTCAACAAGGAAAACGAGGGCAAAGTCCGCCGTTTGAACGGACAGATTTACTCCCTGCGGAAGCAGCAGACGGAAAAAGATGAACAGATCGCGGCGAAGGACGGAGATATCGCTTCCCTCAAGAGTCTCCAAGCGAGCCTCGAGGGGACCGTATCCGCCCGCGATCAGCAGATTTCCCGGCTGAACGAGGAAAAAGCATCCGAGGCCGCGGCCTCGGCGAAAACGATCTCCGGGAAAAACCTGCTGATCACGATCTTGGGCGTTCTTCTGGCCTTGGCGATCATCGTCGCCGTTTTCGCTCTTTTCAAGCGGAAAAAGCGGTCGTAATCGTCCGGAGCGACTCGGCGAAGGCCCGGCGCAGCCGGTTGAGGCGTCCGAGGTCGGGCGTCCCGTCCGGGTTGATATAAAGAGCCTGGTTGGTTTCCTGAAGGATGAGCGGGGCCCGGCGTCCGATCCGATTCGGCGAATCGATCGAGTGAAGGGCGCCGATATGCCCGTAGACGGAGAGGTAGTCGGACGCGTTGATCGTGACGCTCACACCGGGAAGGCGCTTCCGAAGCTCTTCGGCATAGGCTTCGATCAGGACGTCGGGGCAGAACCGAAGAGGCTCTTCCCCGGGCGAGAGCTGGATATTCATCAAGTCGATCTGGTTTCCGGACCCCCCCCGGGCCGAGACGGTCGAGTGCCCTTCCAGGACAAGGCCCGCTCCGCTCGCGATCGCCTCGCCGATTCGGGCGTGAAACGGATCGAGGTACCGGGCGGCCATCCTCCGGCGCAGGTCGAGACCCGGCTCCCGGCCGGGACGGTAGACCGGCCGTCCCCAGACATCCTTCAAGGGGACGGCCGCCTCCAGGTTACGGGGATCGCGGTTGGCCTCTAAAACCAGGCTGCAGTAGGGGAAGACGACCCGGCCGTCGGCGAGGATATCGCGGAAATCGTACAGCTCGCCGGTATGCCAATCGATGTTCCGGGTCAGCTCGGACCAGTTTTCCGCCAGGTCTTCCGGACGGATTTCCTCGGGCACGAGCAGGCCGGCGTGGGGAATGACGGCGAGAACGAGCCGGCCGGCGCCGTTTTGGGCCGCTTCCGCCCGGGCGTTCATTTGGGAGCCGCCTCGGGAACGGGCGATAAAACGGGCAGAACGTCCTTAGCCGGCTCGGCGGGATTCGGATGTTTCCGGAAAGGACCCAAGGCCTTGCCCGGCAGCTTGAATTCAAGGTGTCCGTCGGGGAATAGCGTGGCCGTCCCGCCGATCGGCACGGCCGGCTCCCGGGGTCCCACGAGGTGGCCGAAATCCTCGGCCACGAGAATCGGCAGCGGCCGTCCGGCGTTCCGGCGGGTTTTGAGGATCTCGTTTAAAAACGCCGTCAGGAACTTTAACGTGCTGTCTTGGAAGGTCCGTCCTTCCGGAGTATTGACATCCAGGCAAAGGGATCCGACGACGAGGGCCCGGACGCGGGAGAAAACGCGGTGACGCCGGAGGGCGGCCAGGAGGCGATGGAGATCCTCGACGTCGATGCTCAGATCCTCAAGAAACAGGATATGCTCGAGCCACGGCAGGCGCGGCGGTTTTTCCCGATTTAAGAAATTGACGAAGGTCGTCAGGTTGCCGCCGATGGGGATTCCGGCCAGCGGCCCGTCCGGAGGAGGAGTCAGCCAGAAGGATCCGCGGAAGGACACCCGGCGGCCGGAAAGCAGGGATAGGATCCGGCCGGTATGGCCTCGCCCCAGGGAAAGCGAAGGAAAGAGGACTCCCGGCACGCCGGCCCGGGCGAAGATTTCGCACAAGAGGAAGGTGAAGTCCGAGTATCCCAAAAACAGGGGGCGCCGCTTCCGGATAACCTTCAGGTCGTGGCGGTCGATTCTCGGGACGATATCCTCGGCCCCGGTCCCTCCGGCGACCGAGACGATCAGATCGAATTCCCGGACGACTCTTTTGAATTCTTCCGCCCTCTCCGAGGCGGCGGCCGTCACGTGATCGATCCGGCTGTCGGAGGAGTAAAGATAAGGGCTGAGATAGATCTCCGAGGTCTCGAAGGATTCGGTCAGAATGCGGACGGAGCGCTCCAAGACCGGCTGGTCGGAGGGGGCCAGGCTCGTCGACGGAGCGATGAAGCAGACCTTGATTCCAATCGGGGAGATGACACCCATGGGGATTCGCTCCTTGGAGCTTAGTAATTCATAATAACATATTTAGGCATTTCTGACAAGAGTCTCGGCCGCGCCCGGCGCCCGAATTTCAAATCGGTCTTATTCTCCGCCCTTGACCGGACCGAGGGGCGGGCGATATGATGCAGGGCGGGCCGATAATTTCCCCAGGCGGGGCCGGCCTTTTTTCGCGAATCGGAGGACGGATGAGAGTGCGTCTTCGGAGCAAGGCCGCGGCCGGTTTTCTCCTGGGAATGGGGCTTTTATCGATCGGCCTCCCGGCCGCCGCGCCGGCGGGGGAATCCCCGGACTCGCTCGTTCTTCAGGTTCAATGGTTTCCCCAAGCTCAATTCGCCGGTTACCTGATGGCCAGGGAAAAGGGGATTTTCGCGGCCGAGGGGCTCAACGTCGAGATCCGTTTTTCCGACGAGCACACCAGCCCGCTGACCGAAGTGTTCGAAGGGCGGGCCGACTTCTGCACCGCCTGGATCTCCCAGACGCTGACCCTGGACCGGCCGGTGGTCAACATCTGCCAGGTCCTCCAGAAATCCTCGCTCATGCTCGTCGCCAAGTCGGAAAGCGGGATCCTTCAGCCCGAGGACATGAACGGCCGGACCGTGGCCATCTGGGGCGGAGATTTCTCGATCCAGCCGACGGCGTTTTTCCGCAAATTCAACATCAAGCCGGTCCTCGTCCCCCAATCCTACAACATCGACGCTTTCGCGGTCGGAGCCTGCGATGTGACCTCGGCGATGTATTATAATGAATACAATAAGATCTATCTTTCCGGGATCGACCAGGAGGAGCTGGTCCCCTTCTTTTTTTCCGATTACGGGCTGAATTTTCCCGAGGACGGCGTCTACTGCACCCGCGAGACGTATGAAACCCGGCCCGACGTCTGCCGGAAAATGAGGCGGGCCGTCCTGAAGGGCTGGGAATACGCCGCCGGACACCAGGAAGAGACCCTGGACGTCCTGATGGATTACTGCGCAAGCTACCATGTCCGGACCAACCGGGCCCACCAGAAATGGATGCTGACCGTCGTCCTGCAGGCCGTCGTCTACGGCGTTGGATCCGATCCGGCCGGTTGGGGCGTGCTCCGCCGGGACGATTTCCGGCGCGTCGCCGAGGAATTGAAGCGCCAGGGATTCATCCAGGTTGTTCCCGCCTACGAGGACTTCGCCAGGGAATGACCGTCATGCGCCGCCGCTCGTCCGCCGTGAAACGGCCGATCGTCCGGCGGCTGATCATCTGGATCGGCTTTCCGCTGCTCCTCGTGTACGCGGCCGTGGCCGTGACCAACTATGTCCAGAGCTCGCGGGCCGCCGTCGAACGGATGAATTCCTATCTCCTCGAGTTGACCAACCATCACGCGGCCGTCCTGGATTCCCGTTTCAAGGCCATCTCCCAGACGCCGCTGATCATCGCCGAAAATATCGAGGCGATGCGCCTCCTCAACGAGCCCCGCCTCTATGACCTCATGGAGCGCCGCCTGGCGATCGATCCCGGCATTTTCGGCATGAGCATCTCCTTCGAGCCGTATGCCCTGGATCCGGGCCGGGAACGGTGCTCACCGCGCGTTTTCCGCTCGGCCGGCGGCTTGGAGCGGGCCGGGACGGCCGGCCTCGAGGCCTATCATACGGCCGATTGGTACCTGATTCCCGAGCTCCTGAAGAGCTCCTACTGGACGGAGCCCTACTACAGCGCCGAAGGCGGGAACGCCCTGATGTGCACGTTTTCCCATCCCTTTTTCCGGGAAGGAGCGTTCGCCGGCGTCGTGACCGCCGACATCTCCCTGGCCGAGCTCGATAAGACGATGCGGGGCATCGAGATCATCTCCGGATACACGTTCCTCGTCGGCCGGAGCGGAACGTTCATCTCCCATCCCAATCCCGATTTCGTCATGCGAGAATCCCTGTTCAGCCTGGCCGAAATGCTGGACCGGCCGGATCTCCGGTCCATCGGGAAAAACATGATCCGCGGGCGGCAGGGCGTTATCGCCTTCAAGGACCTCAACACCGGCGAAAAGAGCTGGATGGTCTACACTCCCATCCCCACCTGCCGGTGGACATTCGCCGCCGTGATCCCCGAGGACCGGATCCTTGCTCCGGTCAAGGCCCAGTTGATCCGGCAGGTCATCCTCATGGCGATGGGGCTGGCCGGCATCCTGGCCGTCATCGTCTGGGCCGCGTACGGCATCACCAACCCGCTGCGGAAGCTGGCGGCTTTCGCCGGCCGGATCTCCTCCGGCGACTTAACCGGCCGAATCGAGGGCATCCGGGGGAAGGACGAGATCCAAGAATTGGCCGGCGTCTTGAACCAGATGGTCGGCGACCTCAACCAATACATCAGGGACTTCGCGGCCGCGACCAAGGCCAAGGAGTCGGTCGAGAGCGAATTGCGCATCGCCCGCCAAATCCAGGAATCCCTCCTGCCCCGGGTTTTCCCGCCGTTCCCCGACCGGACGGAGTTCGACCTCTACGCCAAGAATGCGCCGGCCAAGGACGTCGCCGGGGACTTCTACGATTTCTTTTTCTTGGACGAGGATCATTTGGCCGTCCTGATCGCCGACGTCTCCGGCAAGGGCGTCCCGGCCGCCCTGTTCATGGCCGTCAATCGGACGCTGATGAAGACCGTCTGCCGCAAGGGAGTCGGGCCGGCCGAATCGCTCCGGGCGGCCAATGAAATTCTCAGCCGGGATAACGACGCCTGCATGTTCACGACGATGTTCCTGGCCGTGTTCAATGTCCGGACCGGCGGGCTGACCTACGCCAACGCCGGGCATAATCCGCCGATGATCGTCTCGCGCGATCGGACGCTCCGGACCCTTGAATCCATGGGCGACGTCTTCCTGGGCGTCGAGACGGGGGTGTCCTACCACGAAGGCCGGACTCGTCTCGAGCCCGGGGACCTCCTGATGCTCTATACCGACGGAGTGACCGAAGCGGCCGCGCCGGACGGGAGCTTCTTTGGAGAGGAGAGGCTCGCCGGTTTCATGGCCGAGCGCCGGGACGACGCCCTGTCGGCGATCTGGGGCCGGCTTGCGGCCGACCTGGACGAATTTCAGAAAGGCAGCCAATTCGACGACATCACCGTCGTTCTGCTCAGGCGGAACGAATAGCCGGGCCGCCGGTCCGGGGGAGAGAGGGGAAACAAGATCATGGCCGCGGAATTCATCAAAACGCTTCTCAGCAGCTTCGTGGCTTTCATCGCCCTGGTCAACCCGGTTCAGAAGATCTTCGTGATCCATTCGCTCCAGCGGCAATTCGACGGCAAAACCACCCGGTTCATCTCGGTTAAGTCGACCCTCACCGCCCTGATCATCCTGGTGGCTTTCCTCGCGGCCGGCCATGTCATTTTCAACTATGTTTTCCATATCGAGTTGTACGCGTTCCAGATAACCTGCGGCATCGTTCTGTTTTACAACGGCCTTACCGGCTTGCAGCGGGGCGTCTTCTTCAAAATGGACAAGAACATCTCGGCGAAGGATCTGACTGCCGTGCCCATCGCCATCCCGATGATCGCCGGACCCGCGACCATCACCGCCGCGGTGACATTCCCGGCCGATTATGGGAATGGAGTGACCGTGATCGCGATCGTCGCTGCCTTGGCCGTCAACCTCGTTTTCATGCTGGCGGCGAAAAAAATCGGGGATGTTCTCATCACGTTCAACCTGATGAATCCGCTGATCCGCATTTTCGGATTGATTGTCGCGACGATCGGCCTCCAGATGGTCCTGAACGGAATCCACGGCTTTATCCTCCCGATGACGGCGAGGGGGTAGCGGAGGGCGTTCTTTTCAACGCGCCTCGGGCTGACGCGGGCCGCGTTCTTCCAGACGGAGACAGGTCTTTAATCCGATCCCTCAGCGGGCGCGGTTTATTCGGACGCGGAAGAGCGAACCAAGGCCGGGAGGGCTCGTCCCTCCGCGGGGCGGGTTTTTCAGGAGCGGGGGGAATCGGGGGCGCCTCCTTGCGGAGACGCCCCCTTGGGACAAAAAGGGATTGGGACCTAGGGGGAGGAGTCGGCCCGGTCGCCGCGGACGATCCGGCCGCCGGAGACGACGACCTTGCCTTTCTTGAGGACGAACTTCACCGGATTGCGTCCGACGTGGTAGACCAGGTCGGCGGGCGTCGTCATGTCGCAGAGGACCAGGTCCAGGAATTTACCGGGCTCGAGGCTTCCGCGGTCCTCGTGCTCCCGGATGGCGTAAGCGCCGTTGGCGGTCGCGGCGTTGAGGGCTTCCTCGATCGTCATCCGCATCTGGAAGACGCCGAGCTGGATGATCCACTGCATGTTCGAGGTCATCGAGCTTCCCGGGTTGAAATCCGAGGCCAGGGCGACGACCGCCCCGGCGTCGATCAGGCGGCGGGCCGGGGCCCGCTTGTCCTGCATCAGGAAGAACGGGACGTTGGGCAGGAGGATCGCGGCGGTGACGCTTCCGGCCAAGGCGGCGATGCCGCTCTCGGTGATCGCGATCAGGTGCTCGGCCGAGACCGCCCCTTTCCGGGCGGCCAGCTCCGTTCCGCCGAGGGGGACGAATTCGTCCGCGTGGATTTTAAGTCCGAAGCCGGCCGACAGGGCCGCCTCCGCCAGCCTTTTTGTTTCATCCAGAGAGAACACGCCCTCCTCGCAGAAAACATCGAAGAATCGGGCCAAGCTTTGATCGCGGACCGCGGGCATGACCGTGTGAATAAGAAGGTCAAGATAGTCCTCCTTTCGATCACGGAATTCGTCCGGGATTTCATGGGCGCCCATAAACGTCGGGATGAGGTCGACGGGGTGGAGGGCGTCGGCGTCGCGCACGGCTTCGAGCTGCTTGATTTCGTCTTCCCGGTTCAGTCCGTAGCCGCTTTTAGCCTCGGCCGTCGTCGTTCCGTGGAGGAGCATTTCGTCCAAGCGGGCCAGACACAAGTCGCGGAGCTCCTCCCGCGTCGCGGACCGGGTCGCCCGGACCGTCGAGCGGATGCCCATGCCCCGGGCGGCGAGCTGCTGGTAGGTCCACCCCTGGAGACGGAGCGAGAATTCATCGCCCCGGCTGCCGGCGAACGGCAGGTGGGTATGGGCGTCGACAAAGCCGGGGAAGCCGACGAGCCGCCGGGCGTCGATCCCCGCGGCCCCCGCCTCCGGCCGGACCGTCCGGCGGAACTCGTCCTCCGGTCCGACGAACACGATCCGTCCTCCGCGTCCGGCCAGCCAGGCGTTTTCGATCACGCCTGCGTCCTGAAGGGCTTCCCGGCGCTTGGGGATCGGGCCGCGGCACGTGGCGAGCGCCCGGCATCCGGCGACGACGCAATCGGCCTTGATCATGAGGATTTCCGGAATTGGTGGCCCTTATTGCGGATGAACGCCGGCGTGTCCAGGCTTTCGTAATCGATCTCGGCGAACGTGGACGGATGCGGCGTCTTGGCCGCCGCCCGGGCCGCCGGCGGAACGGCGTCGAAAGCCCGGCCGCCCTTCGGCTCGAATTCGTACGGAGGGGTGTTCATCCGAAGGGGGAAGGGCGGAGGCGTTTTCCGGTAGAAGGGCGCCGACGCGGCGGCCGCGGTTTCGCCGGCGGCCGCGGCCGCTTCCTGGGACAAACCGGGCTCGAAGCCGGTGGCGATGACCGTCACCTTGACCATCTCCTTCATGGTCTCGTCGATGATCGCCCCGAAGATGATGTTGGCCTCGGGGTGGGCCAGGGTGTGGATGAGCTGGGCGGCCTTCTGAACCTCGTGCAGGGTGAGATCCTTTCCGCCGGTGATGTTGATCAGGATCCCCTTGGCTCCTTGTATCGTCGTGTCGATCAGGAGCGGGCTGCTGATGGCCTTGTTGGCCGCCTCGGCCGCCCGGTTCTGGCCGGCCGACAAGCCCGTCCCCATGAAGGCCATGCCCATGCCTTTCATGATCGTCCGGACATCGGCGAAGTCGAGGTTGATGATGCCCGGCGTCGTGATCAGGTCGGAAACGCCTTGGACGGCCTGCCGGAGGACGTCGTCGGCGATGCGGAAGGCGTCCTGCATCGACGTGTCCAAGGAGACGGTCTGGAGAAGCCGCTCGTTGGGAATGGCGATGACCGTGTCGACGGCCGCTTTCAGGTCGGCCAGCCCCTCGGCGGCTTGCTTGGCCCGGAGCCGCCCCTCGAACTCAAAGGGAAGGGTGCAGATGGCGACGCAGAGAATGTCGAGCTCGGCGGCCAAGTTGGCGATGATGGGAGTAGCCCCCGTCCCCGTTCCGCCGCCCAAGCCGGCCGTGAGAAAGACCATGTCCGATCCCTCCAGCAGACCGAGGAGCTTCTCGGTGTCCTCCATAGCCGCCGCCTTGCCCGTTTCCGGCCGTCCGCCGGAGCCCAAGCCTTTCGTCAGCTGCGGCCCGATCTGGATCTTGATGGGCGCCCGGCTGGAGTTGAGGGCTTGAACGTCGGTGTTGACGGCGATGAAGTCGACGCCGTTGATCCCGGCCTCGATCATCCGGTTGAGGGCGTTGCCGCCGCCCCCGCCGATTCCGATGACCCGGATGTTGGCGCTGGAGGATTCCTCCACCAGCTGAAACTTAAGCTTGCTGTTTTTTTCCGCGTTCATGTCGCCCTCCTAGTCTTCCTTGAATAAATTCTTGAATCTGGCCCACAGGCCGCGTTTTCGATCCCGGCCCAGGCCGCCCGGGCCGGTCATATTGTATCCGTGGAGAAGGAGCCCCACGGGCGTGGCGAAGTCCGGCGTCCGGACCCGGTCCATGAGTCCGGCCACGCCGCCCGGATCGCCGCGCCGGACCGGCAGGTCGAAGATTTCCTCGGCCACGACCTCCAGGCCGTCGAGAAGGGCCGTCCCGCCCGTCAGGACGAGGCCGGCGTTGAGCGATTTTTCGAATCCCATGCGCTTGATGTCGTTGTCCACCAGGCGGAAGATCTCCTCGGCCCGCGGCTGGATGATCTCGGCCAGAAGCTGGCGGGAGAGAATCCGGGGCTTGCGGTTCTGGCCGACGACCGGGACCTCGATCGTCTCCTGCTCCTCGCCCGGCGGGGGGAGGGCGCAGCCGAATTTTTTCTTGATCTTCTCGGCGTCGGGGATGGCCGCCCGGAGGCCGACGGCGATGTCGTTGGTGAAGTTGTCCCCGCCCAGGGGAATGATCGAGGTGTACCAGAGGCTTCCGCGCTCGAAGACGGCCACTTCGGTCGTCCCCGCCCCGATGTCGATGAGGCCGACGCCGAGCTCTTTTTCGTCGGGGGAGAGGACGGCCGCGGCGTTGGCGATTTGGTTCAGGACGAGGCTCTGGATGACGATATCGGACCGCTCGATGCAGGTCCGGAGGTTTTGGAGCAGGGTCACCGCGCCCGTGACGATGTGGACGTTGACCTCGAGCTTGATGCCGTTCATGCCCAGCGGGTCGTGAATCCCGTCCTGCTCATCGACGATGAACTCCTGGGGAATGACGTGGATGATCTCCCGGTCGGGGGGGATGGGAACGGCTTTCGACTGCTCGAGCACCCGGCGGATGTCCTCCTGGGTGATTTCCCGGTTCCGTCCGGAGACGGCGATGACGCCCCGGCTGTTGAAGCTCTTGATGTGGGCGCCCGAAACGCCGATGAACGCGGCGTGGATCTCCTGGCCGGCCATCAGCTCGGCGTCCGTCCGGGCTTTCTTGATCGCCTCGGACGTTTCGTCGAGGTTGACGACGACGCCCTTGCGCAAGCCGCGCGATTCGGCCGTGCCGATGCCGATGACCTCGATCTTGCGCTCTTCGTTGACTTCTCCGATCAGGACGGTGACTGTCCGCGTCCCGATGTCGATGCCGACGATATATCCGTTTTTGGCCATGATTATTCCTCCTCGACGGCGGCTTTCAGATAGATGCGGTCCGGAAACCGAAGGTCGACGTATTCCAGCGCGCCGAAGGCGCCGGTCCAACGGTCGCGGGCTCCGCGGTATTCAGCGATTTTCCGGGCGAATCCCTCCGCGCCCAGGCGGATTCTGACGGGGTCGTCCCGGAATGTCGCCACGACGTCGTCCGGGCGGGTCACGTCGAGGCGGCGGACGCGCTCCCGGTCCGCCGCGTCCAATTCGTCCCAGCAAGCCCAAGCGAGGGCCAGCTTGACGTCCCGGCCCTCGGCGAACATCCCGTCGTCATGAAAGAGGGGGAGGAGCTCCTGGTCCCCGAGGCGGGCGGGCTCAATCAAGGCGTTGTCGCGGTCAAGAAGGAAGCCGCGGCCGGCGTCCAGGATGGCGGCCGGCCTCCGGGGCGTGATATCGACCGCCAGCGACGACGGGAACACTTTCCGGACGCGCGCCTCCTTGACCCAGGGACAGGCCTCCAGGCCGGCTTTCACCCGCGAAGCGTCGAGCAGGAGAATGTTGCCGGCCGCCGCCCGGGAGGCGAGCGGCCGGACGATCTCCCTCACGGCCGGGTCGGAGCAGACGACTTCGGCCGAGCGGACGTCCAGCGTCTCCCAGGTGAGCAGGAAGCCGTGCAGCTGGGCGACTCCGAAAAAGAGAGCCCCCACGGCGGCGACGGCGGCCAAGACG
>JAAZPG010000073.1 GCA_012797375.1 Acidobacteriota bacterium | reverse complement strand
CTCGAAGATGTCTCAAGAAGAAAAGCATCGCCCGGACAATGGATGCCCGGCCGTCCCCGCCTTCACGATATCCGCCCTCCCGACAGGAAAAAGCGTTTTCTCAAAAACAGGAATTGATCCCGGCGGGCTCAGAACAAGCGCTCGACGGCTTTGGAAATCCCCTCGACCGGGTCCCGCTTGAAGTGTATGCGGGCCACGGGCCGGCCTTTTTCCCGAAGGGCCTGCCGGTCGCCCAGGGCTTGGGCGTCGATCAGATTTCCGAAGGAATAAGCGGATCCCCCGCCTTCAGGCGAGGAGGGGACGGCCGTGTCCTTGGGGTGGACTCCGGTCAGTTGGATGAAGATCCCCGCTCCGCCGTCTCCCTTGTGAAGCTGGCCGGTGGAATGAAGGAAACGGGGGCCGTAGTCGAAGACGACGGGCCGTCCCGTGCGCGTCTCGATGCGGCCGGCCAGCGTCCGGAGGGCTTCCGTGGTTTCGGGGGAGGGGGGGAGGAACGCTTGGATCGCGGCGTACCCGCCGTCCCTGAATTTATTAAACAGCGTCCGAAATCCCGAGCGGAGTCCGACTTCCCGTTTTTCCCCGTAGAAGGCGAGGGTTTCTTCCTCCCAGGTGGAGGATTCTTCCGGAAACGTTCGGCTTTTCATAAAGACATTCAAGGCCGCTTCCGTTTTTTTCTTGGAAAGCGCGACGTTCGGCTGGTCGAAGGGATTGATCCCCAAGACGGTCCCGGCGACGGCCGTGGCGAATTCCCAGAGGAAGAATTGCGCCCCGAGCTCGATCGGGTCCTCGAGGGTCATCGAAATCACCGGCTCGCCGCGTTCCCGGGCTTTATTCACGGACTCGGCCAGGGCCGCGTCGCCGGCCAGCCCGATGGCGACCGTCAGGCGGTCGCCGGCCGGTTGGGAAGATGGAGCGGCCGTCGGCCGGACGATCGGCAGGATCCCTTGACCTTCTTTTCCCGTGCTTTCGGCCAGGAGCTGTTCCACCCAAGCCCCGAAATCTTGGAGGGGGGCGGACATCAGGAAAACCGCCTTGTCCCGGCCCGCCCGGGCCAGCGTCCCCAGGATGATCCCCAGGTTCGCCCCTGGATTTTCCCCGGCCCGGAGGCGGCGGCAGGTTCCAACCGCTTCGCGGGCCTCGCTGAGAAACGCCCGCAGCGGCAGGCCGAGCAGGGCGGCGGGCACGAGACCGAAGGGGGAAAAAACCGAGAAACGTCCGCCGATATCGGGATTTCCGGGAAAGATCCGGCGGAAGCCGAGGCGGCGGGCTTCGGACTCGAGAAAGGATCCCGGATCCGTGATGGCCGCGAACGAGGCCGCCGCCGGAGCCGGGCCGAGCCGCTCGCGCGTCCGGGCATGGAAATAGTTCATGAACGAGGCGGTCTCCAGGGTCGTTCCGGATTTGGAGGAAATCAAGAACAGGGTTTTCCCTTCCGGAAGGGTCCGGGCGCAGCGAAGCACGGCCGCCGGGTCGGTGCTGTCGAGAACCTCGAGACTGAGGCCGTCCTCCGGCGGGCCGAAGATCCGGCTGAACACCTCAGGGGCAAGGCTGGAGCCGCCCATGCCGCACAAAAGAACGCGGGAAAAGCAGGCGTTCTTGATTTCCGCGGCGAAGGATTCGGCCTCTTCCAGGAACGGGACCGCGGCCGCCGGGGCTTCCAGCCATCCCAGCCGGTTGGAAATCTCCACGTCCTCCGTCTTCCAGACGGTCGGATCGTGTTTCCAAATGCGGCCGATGATTCCGTCCCGGTCGAAGCGGAGCTGTTCCCGGGAAATCGCCTCGCCGTAAGGCTCGAGATTGGAGGCGGAGATGGAAAGACTCATGGTCTCGGACCTATTGTATGTCCGGCCGGGGTCGGGAATCAATCGGCGTTTTACTCCTCCTCCCCGCCTTGATATAATGCCGCCCTTGGGATTCCATTCCAAACAGCTTTTCGGCGGAGGTCGCGTGAATAAAAAACGAATCATCCTCGTTCTTATGGCGGCCGGGATCGTTTTCTCGGCTCCCGGCGGAATCGCGGCCCGAGCCCAGGATGTCCCGGCCGGGAGTGAGACCGTCGAAGCCATCCTCGGCTCCTG
>JAAZPG010000072.1 GCA_012797375.1 Acidobacteriota bacterium | reverse complement strand
GGCCGAGAGGAACACGCAGGCCGAGGCCCGGGCCGGCCCGATCAGCGTGCCGAAGACATAAACGTTTCCGGCGGCGACGGAGGCCTCGACCCGGGCGCCGCGGTCGATGTAAACGCTCGCTTGGGGAAGGAGTCGGAGCGTTCCCTTGAACTCTCCCTGGATGAGGATGTCCTCGGAAGAGGCGAGTTCGCCCTCGAAAACGACTCCCGGGCTCAGCCGGGGAATGTCGGGCGGGATCACGGGAGCGGCGGTTCGAGATTCATCGGCCCGTGACATGAGCGGCCTCCTTGAAAAGGGATTCGCGGCCGATTATAAAAACCACCTTCGGAGAAGTCAACGCTTTCGAGGAATTTTATGACCGGCGGCGTTCTGATCGCCTCGGACCTTCCGTTTTCCAAGCGGGAAGGGATCTTCAAGGATCCGATGGTGACGGCCGCGGCCGTCGATCGTCTCGTTCACCACAGCGTCATCTTGGGGCTGAATAACCGCAGCCATCAACGTCCTCTATCCGCCCTGATAAATATTTACGCAAAACAATGATGAATCATCGCTTTCGGCGCCTTTCATCCGTTGATAAAATTCGTGACTCCTCCGGGGGGGGCAGGTCCAGACACATGGAAAACAATCGGAGTCAGATGATGTCCCCGCGCGGCGGACCTATACAACCGGTTGACAATCCGGCCCCATCCGGGCTAAATATTCCCGTGGCCCGACCGGCTTCGACCGGTGGAGAGAGCGCGGGCATAGCTCAATGGTAGAGTACCGGCTTCCCAAGCCGGGTGTTGTGGGTTCGAGTCCCATTGCCCGCTCTCTCTCTTTCTTTTTATCGGAAAGGATGATGTCTGGAAAAAAGTGGCGTCTCATCGTCGACCGCGTTCCGACGGCCGGGGACTGGAACATGGCCGTCGACGAATTCCTCTTCCGCTCGCTGACGGATGATCCCTCCACGATCGTCCGCTTCTACCGATGGGAGAGGCCGACGGTGTCCCTCGGAGCCGGCCAAACGACGGCCCGGGTCGTCGACCTGGAGTTCTGCCGGAGGAACGGCCTCGGCGTGGTGCGGCGGCCGACGGGCGGCAAGCTCGTCCTTCATGACCGGGAGGTGACTTACGCCGTCGTCTCCTCCGACGACGGAACCTTCACCTCGACGCTGGGGGGCTCCTACCTCTGGATTTCCCAGGCCCTGGTCAAGGGCTTGGAATCCCTCGGTTTGAAGCCGTCCCTGGCCGCCGAGACGCCGTCCGGCTATGCGAAGGGGACGATGCCGTGCTTTTCCCGTCCGGCCCGCGACGAGATCGAAATCGACGGCCGGAAAATCATCGGCAGCGCCCAAAAGAGGATCGGGAACCGCTTTCTCCAGCACGGCTCCATCCCCCTGGCGAAGGATGAGGAGCTCCTCCGGGCCGTCTCCCTGAGGAAGGAGGATCCGGCGGGAGTGATCCGGATGACCTCGCTGTCGGAAGCCCTGGGGCGGCCGGTCGGTTTCGACGAGGCGGCCGGACGTTTCATCGAGGGCCTGGCCGCCTTCGGCGGAGTCGAGTTCGAGGCGCGTTCCTTGGAGGACGCGGAACGGGCCGCGATCGAGGACCTGCGCCGCCGGAAATACGGGACGGAAGCCTGGACGATCGATAGGCGGGAGCCTTGAAACGCGGGCCGGATTCATTGCTTTTTCCCTTCCTCGGTGATAAACTCGAATAACATCGCGACGGAAGTAAAGGGACATGAACGAAGTTGAAGAGCTCCTCAAGATCGACCTGAAGGACCTTCCCCCGATCCCCTCCCTCGTCCTCGACGATCTTCACCAGAAGGTTTTGAAAAACCTCTACTTGGAGCTGGGATCGGGTCCCGTCCTCCATCTCCTGACCCCCTCGTATTCCCATCCCAGCTCCACGCCCAGCCCGGCCGTCTCCGAGCTGGTGACGAAAAAGGAAGGCCTCCTGGATTATCTCAAAGAGCTGCTCGTTCAAAACCTGGCCGTCTATTCAGCCCTCGTCCAGGTCAACAGCTATTTCATCGAACAGAACAATTTCCTTGTCCTGGCCCGGCTGGGGGAGCGGGACTCGGGCGGACGGAGATACGAGGTCAAGTATTACACGCATTCGCCAGTCGAGCTGCTGAGCCACTACGAGGATAAGATCTACATCGGCCGCGATTTCATCGATCTCTACAATTTCCGGCGGAAATATTTCGGCGTGCGAGAGCTGATCGCGTCGCTTAAAACCCAGAGCGAAAAACTGATCGACCGGGCCGAGGCCAAGCTGAAAAAGCCGCTCGAGTACAAGTCGTTTTTTCAGGAGATCCGCGAATCGGTCGGGGAGATCAACAGCGAAAGCCTGGCCATTCTCGAATCCCTGCCGCCCCACCTGGAGGCGGCCAAGGTCAGTGAAATCGATCTCATCGAGATCAACGCCCAGTACCGGGCGATCGCCCATTACCTGATCGAGCTCAACGACGAAGTGGGGGAATTCGAGAATCTGCTCCGCTTCAAGATGGAAATCGGGTTCGTCCGCTACGTGACGAAGTTCAAGAAGGATCTCACCAACTTGATCAACCTGTTCAACATCAAGATCAACGGCGCGCTGAGCGCCCGGATCCTCTGCCCGCGGTCGAAACCCTGAGGCGCCTCACCGCCCGGCCGCGTCGACCTGGACGTCGCCGTGGGCCGTTTCAATCGTCACCCCCGGATTCCCGGCCGCCCCGGAGAACGCCCGGACTTCGGTGACGCCGTTCGATTTTTCCGAATCGAGGGGATCGGGCAGATTCCAGATCATCCGGCCGTCGCGGATGCGGGCTTGGAACGGAGCCCGGAATCCGGCCGGCCAAAGCAAGCGGACGTCCGCGTAATCGCCCCGGACATCCACCGGCCCGGTCAAGGCCGCCTC
>JAAZPG010000071.1 GCA_012797375.1 Acidobacteriota bacterium | reverse complement strand
GGCCTGTTCCTGATCGGCGTGGGAACCGGCATCTTCAAGGGCAACATGGCGGTGATGGTCGGCAATCTTTACGCCGGGAAACCGGAGCTGAAAGACGCCGGCTTCAACATTTTTTACATGTCCGTCAACATCGGGGCGGCCGTCGCCCCTCTCATCGCCACGTTCGTCGGGGTGACCTGGAACAATTACAACATCAACTTCTGGGTTTGCGCCGGCGGGCTGCTGATCGCCTCGTTGACGTTCGCCCTCGGACGGGCGAGGCTGGCCCCGGCCGACCTGCGGTCGGAAGGGAAGAAGGGAGCGGCGGCCGCGCCGGCCGCGGCGATCTCCCCCTCGGAAACCCGGCAAAGGATCGCCACCCTCGTCACCCTGTTCATCATCGTCATCCTGTTCTGGGTGGCCTTCTACCAGGATTTCTTCGGCCTGACGCTGTTCGCCGAGCGGTCGACGAGAATCTACAAGTTCCTCCGGCCGGAAACCTACCAGTTCTTCGAGCCGTCCTTCATCGTCATCCTGACGCCGGTCCTGCTGGCCCTTTTCGCCCGGTTGAGAACCAAGGGCAAGGAGCCGTCGACGCCGACGAAAATCTTCCTCGGGATGCTGATCATGGGCTTGGCCATGCTGGTCATGGTTTTCGCCTCCCTGGCCGGCGGGGACAAGGATGCCAACAACATGTCGCCCGCCTGGCTGATCGGGACGTACTTCATCGTCACGATCGCCGAGATCCTGATCTCGCCGATGGGCCAGTCCTATGTCTCGAAGGTCGCCCCGCCGAAAATCGCCGGCCTGATGATGGGCGGCTGGATGGCCGCGATCGCCTTCGGAAGCTACGGATCGGGCTGGCTGGGAAAGTATTACAGCGACATGGCCCACCACCAGTTCTTCCTGCTGCTGACCGGGCTCCTGGTGCTCTCGGCCGTGCTGGTTTTGTTGTTCATGAAGCGCCTCAAGCGGTTCGCGTCCTGACGCCGGCCGCGGGGGCGGGCGGCCCGGGCCGCCGGAGGAGATATCCATGTTGATCAAGGAAAAAATCCATCAAGCCGCGGATTTGCTCCGTGAATTCGGCTGCGATTGCTGGCTGACGTTCGTCCGGGAAACGGCCGTCAACGGGGATCCGGTCCTGCCGTTTTTGGTCCCGGGCGACCTGACCTGGCATTCGGCGTTCCTCGTCGGCCGCGACGGCCGGACCCGGGCGATCGTCGGCAGGTACGACCGCCAAATGGTCGTCGACACGGGGGCCTACGATGACGTCACTTCTTATGTCACCGGGTTCCGCGAGCCTCTTCAGGCCGTCCTGAAGGAGCTGAATCCCCGGACGATCGCCGTGAACTTTTCCGAGGGCAGCGAGATCTGCGACGGTCTGACCCACGGCATGTACCTGACCCTGGAGAAAACCCTGGAGGAGATCGGGATGGCCGACCGCCTCGTCTCGGCCGAAAAGCTGGTCTCCGCCCTCCGCGAGCGGAAATCGGCCGCCGAGATCAGCCGGATCCGCGAAGCCATCCGGCACACCGAGGAGATCTACGCCCTGGTCGCCCCCTTCATCGCTCCCGGAAAGACCGAGAAAGAAATCGCCGATTTCATGTATGCCGAGATCGTCCGGCGCGGGCTGCCGACGGCCTGGAGTCGGGAAACCTGTCCGGCCGTCTACACCGGTCCCGACACGGCCCAAGCTCATTACAACCCGACCGGCCGGATCGTCCGGCCCGGGCATCTTCTCAACATGGATTTCGGGGTCAAGGTCGATCATTACTGCTCGGACATGCAGCGGACGTTTTATGTCCTTGAAAAAGGGGAAACCGAGGCCCCGGTCGACGTCCAAAAGGGATTCGAGACGCTCCTCCGCTCGATCGAGGCCGCCCGGGAGGCGATCCGGCCGGGCGCGGCCGGCCGCGACGTCGACGCCGCCAGCCGGGCTGTTCTCGCGGCCGCGGGCTACGAGGAATTTCCTCATGCCCTCGGCCACCAGGTCGGCCGGTTCGCTCACGACGGGACGGCGATCCTGGGACCGGCCTGGGAAAAATACGCCCAGAAGCCGTTTCGGACGCTCGAGCCCGGCATGGTCTTCACGATCGAGCCGCGGCTGACCGTTCCCGGCCGCGGCGTCGCGACGATCGAGGACATGATCCTCGTGACCGAGACGGGATCCGAATGGCTATCCCATCCGCAGACCGAGCTGATCCTCGTCGGGCGAGAGAGTCGATGACGACGGTGGAGCGGGCGCCGCGGTTTAAGCCGCGGGACGCCGAGGCCTTCGCCCGGACCCTTTTTGGTTTTCCGGGATCGGCCGCGCCGCTTCCGAGCGAGCGCGACCAGAACTTTCTCCTCACGTCCGCCTCCGGCGAGCGACGGATTCTGAAGATCGCCAACCCGGACGAAAATCCCGAATTCCTCGACCTCCAAAACGCGGCGATGGGACACCTGGGATCCGGCGGCGATCCGCTTCCGGTCCCGGCCGTGATTTCCGACACGCGGGGCCGGTCGATCGCCGAAATCGAGGACAAAAACGGCGTCCCTCACGCCGTCCGGATGGTCACCTTTATCGAGGGGACGCCGTTGGGGACGGTCCATCCCCGACCGCTCGAGCTTCTAGCGGATTTGGGGGGCATCCTCGGCCGACTGACCCGACGGCTGGCTTCCTTCGATCATCCGGCCGCCCGCCGGGATTTCCGTTGGGATCTGCAAAACGGCGAGCGGATCGTCCGGGAGAACCTTCCCTTGATCGGCGATCCCGCCCGGTCCGGCCTGGCCGTCTTTCTCCTGGAACGGATGACGGCGATTCTGGCGCCCCTCTGGGACCGCCGGCCGCGGAGCGTCGTTTACAACGACGCCAACGATTTCAACGTGATCGTCGGACCGCCCGAGGCCGGGGCCGGGACGTTCGGCCGGCGGCGGATCGCCGGCTTGATCGATTTCGGCGACATGGTCCGCTCGGTGACAACGGCCGAGCCGGCCGTGGCCTGCGCGTACGCCATGCTCGGGGCGGACGAGCCGCTCCCGGCCGCGGCCGCCCTCGCCGCCGGTTATCATTCCGTCCAGCCTCTGGACGACGTGGAGATCCAGGCCCTCTATCCCCTGGCCGTTCTCCGGCTCTTAATGAGCGTTGCGATCTGCGCCCGGCAGTCGGGCGCGCGTCCGGACAACGCGTATCTCCAGATCTCGAACGAGGCCGCCTGGAATCTGCTCGACCGCCTGCGGAGCGTCCATCCACGGTTCGCCGAATCGATTTTCCGCCGGGCCTGCGGCCGCTCTCCCCATCCCGCGGCCGGCCGGCTTCGCGACTGGCTTGCGTTGACGGAGGCGGCCGGGGGGTTCGCCCCGGTGATGGGGGTTCCTCTCAAAACCGCCTCGAGAACCGTCTTCGATTTAAGCGTCGGATCACCGCTTTTTCCAAATCCTGAAACCGTCGACGACACCGTCGGCTGGGCCCGTCTTTTATCCGAGGAAATGAAAGCCCAAAAGGCCGTCTTCGGCCTCGGCCGGTACGGCGAGGCCCGGATCGTTTACACGACGAAGAATTTCCGGCCGGCCGGCCGGCCGTACGCCGAGGGCCGGACCGTCCATCTCGGAATTGATGTGTTCGCCGCCGCCGGGACTCCCGTGTTCGCTCCGTTCGAGGGAACGGTGATCTTCGCCCGGGACAACGCCGAACGCCTGGATTACGGCCCGACGATCATTCTCGAACACCGGGCCGACGCGGCCGGGCCCGGGGGGGAGCCGCTGGTTTTCTGGACGCTGTACGGCCACCTCGGCCGGGCGTCCCTTGAAGGGATGACGCCCGGCCGGGCGGTGAAAAAAGGCGAGCGGATCGGGACGGTGGGGACGATGCCGGAAAACGGCGGTTGGCCGCCGCATCTCCACTTTCAAGTGATCCTTGACTTGTTCGACGAACAGGGGAATTATCCCGGCGTCTGCCGGGCGAGCGAATGGGACGTCTGGCGCGCGATCTGTCCCAACCCGAACCTGATTCTCGGGCTGGAGCCAGCCGAGACGGCTGAGACGGGACGGACGCCGGAGGAGATCCTGGCCGTCCGCCGGGAACGCCTCGGCCCTTCCTTGAGCGTCGCCTACCGGAAACCCCTCAAGATCGTCCGCGGGTTCATGCAGCACCTGTATGATCACACCGGCCGGATGTACCTGGACGCGGTCAACAACGTTCCCCATGTCGGGCATTCCCATCCCCGCGTCGTGGCCGCCGTCCAGCGCCAGGCCGCCGTTCTCAACACCAACACCCGCTATCTCCACGACACCCTGGCCCGGTACATCGAGCGGCTGACGGCGACCCTGCCGCCGGCTCTCCGGGTCTGCTACCTCGTGAACTCAGGCAGCGAGGCCAACGACCTGGCCTTGCGGCTGGCCCGGCATTTCACCGGCCGGCGGGACATGATCGTCCTGGGGGGGGCGTACCACGGGCATCTGACCTCCTTGATCGAGATCAGTCCGTACAAATACGACGCCCCGGGAGGCCCGGGCCGGCCGGCCCACACCCAGGCGGCCGAAATGCCCGACGTGTACCGAGGGCTATACCGGGCGGATGATCCAGAGGCCGCCCGGAAATACGCGGACTCCGTCTCGAGTTGTCTCGACCGGATTGCGGCGGCGGGCCGCCTCCCGGCCGGATTCATCGCCGAATCCCTCCTCAGCTGCGGAGGGCAGATCGTTCTTCCCGACGGATACCTTCAGGACGTTTACCGGAGGGTCCGGAAGGCCGGCGGCGTCTGCCTGGCCGACGAGGTTCAGGTCGGATTCGGCCGGGTGGGAACGCATTTCTGGGGCTTCCAGACCCAGGGCGTCGTCCCCGACATCGTGACGATGGGCAAGCCCATCGGCAACGGCTTTCCTCTGGCCGCGGTCGTGACAACCCGGGCGATCGCCGACGCCTTCGCCTCGGGGCCGGAATATTTCAACACGTACGGCGGAAATCCCGTCTCGCTGGCGGCCGGAACGGCCGTCTTGGACGTCCTCGAGCAGGAGAATCTCCAGGAACGGGCCCTCCGCGTCGGGTCGGTGCTGAGGGCCGGTTTGCAGCGGCTCCAACTCGATCACTCCCTGATCGGAGACGTCCGCGGTCTCGGCCTGTTTCTCGGCGTCGAGCTTGTCTCGGACCGGGGGAAACGGATTCCGGCGGCGGCGGAAGCGGCCTATGTCGCCGAGCGGATGAGGGCGGAGGGGATCCTTTTCAGCACGGACGGGCCGGACCACAACGTCCTGAAAATCAAGCCGCCCCTTTGTTTCTCCTCGGCCGACGCCGAGCGCCTCGTCGAAACGCTCGGCCGCGTCCTGGACGAGGATCCCCTGCGCCGGCCGGTCAATACCTGATCAGGAGCTCGAAGCGGATCCAGGCGTAACCGCGGGCCCCGGAAAAATAGAAGTCGCCCGGACGGAAGTGCTCCCAGAGAAAATGTCCCTGCCAATGGGGGCTGATCTCGTAGACCACCTTCAGGATGCCCAGGTCGCCGCGCCTCGTTCCCCGTCCGCTCCAGAGTTCCGAGGGCATCGTCCGTTCCGCGGCGCCGAGACG
>JAAZPG010000008.1 GCA_012797375.1 Acidobacteriota bacterium | reverse complement strand
GCTCGATCCATGCGCCGGGCTTCATCAAGGACGGCGAGACGTTCCGAAACGAGGCCTGGGGGAAAACCGGGGCCTCTCTGGACCTCGCGATCGAAGCCGGCATCGGCCGCATCGACCTGCGGATGAAGAACACGCGGTCCTTTTCGTTCTGAGCCCGCGGTTTTTCCCGGTTGACAAGCCGTCATGGCGGCCTTTCAGCCGAAGTCGGCTCCTTTTGATCCAGGCTGTAAAGTAAATTTCGAGACGTGGTAAAACGGCTTTACCAGGGACGGCGGGCGTCTCGAGAGGAGATTTGGCCTGAAGATTGCAAAACGAAGGACAAGGTCGTTTTGCGAGGAGGGCCCATGAGAAAGCTCGCTCTGATTCTTTCGTTTTTCGCGGCCTCGACCGCCGTCGCCTTCGCCCAGGACGTCTTCGACCTGCTTCGCAAAGGGGACGTTTCAGCCGTCAAGGCGTTGATCGAAAGAACGCCCGAGACGGTCAATCGCCGGGACGACAACGGCTGGACCCCTCTTCATTATGCCGCTTCGGCCGGAGATGCCGCCCTTGTCGCCTATCTCATCGAAAAGGGCGCGGCGGTTGAGGCCGAGGACGCGTCCCGAAAAACGCCCCTTCATCGGGCGGCCATGAACGATCGGCGGGAGGTCGTGGCGGAACTTCTCCGGCGGGGCGCGGCCCTCGAAGCCCGGGACAGCTACGAGAGGACGGCGCTCGTCCTCTGCGCCCGGGAACGCGGCGGGGCGGCGACGGCGCGGATTCTCCTCAAGGCCGGGGCGGACATCGAGGCCGTGGACAAGTTCGGCGATGACGCCCTGGGATTGGCGGCCTGGAGGGGCAAAGCCGATTTCGTCGACCTTCTTCTCGAAAAGGGCGCCCCGGTTCCGGACCAGGGGCGGAAATGGGGGCAGGGGATCTCCTTGGCGGCTTCCCAGGGGTTGACGAATTTATTCCGCCGCCTCGCCGGTCCCGGAAAAGATCTGAAGGCCGTCGATCCTTCCGGGACGGAGCTCCTTCATATGGCCGCGGCCGGTGGTTCGGATGTCATCATCGCCCTCCTTCTCGAAAACGGATTCGATCCCGCCCGCCCCGACCGCTTCGGCTGGACGCCGCTTCATTACGCCGCCCGGGACGGCCGGACCGGCGCCGCCCGGATTCTCATCGAAAGAAAGATTCCCCTGGATGCCCGGACGGCCGCCGGCCAAACGGCCTACGACGTCGCCCGGGAGAGGGGGGCTTCGGCCGTGGCCGGCCTTTTGGCCGAGGCCGGGGCTGACACGTCCGGCGTCCGGTTCCCTGTCCTGGAAGGAGATTACCTCGGGCAAAAACCTCCCGCCGGCAAGGCGGAGCTGTTCGGTCTGGGTGTCATCTCCTCGATCTGGGGCCTCCACAGCACGGCCGTGTTTTCCCCGGACGGAAACGAGGTTTATTGGGCGCCGATGGTGACTTATCCGGGCGAGGCGTATTCCCGGGGCGGCCTGCTCATGATGAAGCGCGTCGACGGGCGCTGGTCCGCTCCGGCTCCCGCTGCTTTCTCCCGTCCCGGCGATGACGACGACGTTCCGTTTTTCTCACCTGAGGGACAAACGATCTATTTCCTCTCCCGGCGCCTTCTCCCCGGGGAAACGGCGGCCCCGGGGGAGAGGATTTGGCTGGCCGACAGGACGCCGGGCGGCGGTTGGTCCGAGCCCCGGTTTCTCGACCCGGCCGTCAACGCTCACAATATGCATTGGGAATTCTCCTTGGACAAATCCGGGAATGTTTACTTCGCGGGGGAGGGAGCCGATTCCTCGGGGATGACGGACATTTATTTCGCCCGTCGGACCGGCGGAAAATACGAGGCGCCGGTGAACCTGGGCGGCTCGATCAACTCGCCCGGACCGGAAACCACGCCTTTTGTCGCCCCGGACGGGAGCTATCTGATCTTTTCCCGCGATTACGACCTTTGGGCGAGCTTCCGGGAGGACGGTGGCGCCTGGTCCGCGCCGGTCAATCTCGGGCCGGACGTCAACAGTCCTTCCATCGAGCTCTGTCCCATTGTCACCGCCGACAGCCGGTATCTTTTCTTCTTGAGCCAGCGGGACGGCGAAAGCCACGTCTACTGGGTTCGGGCCGGCGTCATCGAGGAGGCCCGGCCGAAACCGGCCGAACAAACGCCGGGCGGCGGCGCGCGGGCGGAAATCGAGCGCTCCATCCGGGCGGCCGTCGGCTGGGCCCAAACCAAGGATTTCGGCCTGCTCTACCGCGTCATTGCCGGCGATGCTGATTTCCTCGAGGTGCATCCGGACGGCCGGGTCGTCAAGGGAATCGAGGAATTCAAGAGAGCCGAGGCCGTCTGGGGCAGCCCCGATTTCAAGGCCGTCCGCTGCGACATCCGCGATCTAAAGATCACGATCTCGAAGTCCGGCGATACGGCCTGGTTTTTCGGCATCCTCGACGACATCAACACCTGGAAGGGGAAGCCGGCCAACTGGGAGAACACCCGCTGGACCGGGGTCCTGGAGAAACGGGACGGCCGCTGGGTGATCGTCCAGCAGCACTTCTCCTTTGCTGAAAAGGACGGTCCCGGCGCCGCCGGGCCCGCGGCGATCCGGCCGGCGCCTTAGCGGCGCGGCCGGAGAACGCGGACCGGATCGGGAGGCTGGGGCAGGAGCTTGACCTCGCCGGTCTTGAGCGCTTCCATGGCCGCCTCCACGGCTTTTTCCAATTGGGGATCTCCGCCGGCGGCTATGCTTTTCGCGCTCATTTCGACTTCGATGTCGGGGGCGACGCCCTTGTTCTCCACGTCCCATTCCCCGGCCGTGTTGTAGAAGCCTCCGCGGGGGGCGGTGATCCGCCCGCCATCGATAAGAGCCGGCACATCCCAGATTCCGACGAGCCCGCCCCACGTCCGGGTGCCCACCAGCGGGCCGATGCCCCGCTCCTTGAACATGTAGGGCATCATGTCTCCGCCGGAACCGGCCGCGTCGTTGATGATCATCACCTTGGGGCCGAAGATCGCGGCGTTGGGCGCCGTCCAGGGCTGCTTGTCGCCGATCGGGTTGTTGAAATAGCCGAGAAGCGGCCGGGCCAGGAGGTCGATGACGTAATCGGCGATTTGGCCGCCCTGGTTCCAGCGCTCGTCGATCACCGCGCCCTTCTTATCCTTTTGGGCGAAAAAGTAACGGTTGAAGTTGATGTAAGCGCCATCGGCCGTGTCCGGCAGCCAGACATAGGCCAGCTTGCCTCCGGACAAGGCGTCGACCCGCCGGCGGTTGTCCTCGATCCAGCCGGCCCGGCGGAGGGCCTCCTCGCTGCGGACCGGAACCACCGTGATTTCCCGGGCCCCGGCCGGCTCCGGCTTGGCGTTGACTTTGATCCGGGTTTGGACGCCGGCCGTCCGCTCGAAGTAGCTGAAGAGGCTCCGGCCGATCTCGATCTCGCGGCCGTTGACGGCGAGCAGGTAGTCGCCTTCCTTGACGTCGATTCCCGGTCCGGCCAGCGGGGCCTTCAGGTTGGGATTCCAGCTTTCCCCCGTATAGATCCGGGCGATCTTGTAGCGTCCGGAGTCGAGGGTGAAGTCGGCGCCCAGCAGGCCGACGGGGACGGATTCCACGGCGGGCATGTCCCCGCCGCCGACAAACGAATGCCCGATGGAGGTCTCGCCGCCGAGGATGTCGAGAAGATAGTTGAGATCGGCCCGGTGCCGGACGTGCTCGACCCAGGGGGCGTAGGCCCGGTAAAGGCCGTCGAGATCGGCCCCGTGGACGTTGCGGACGTAGAAATAATCCCGTTGGAAGCGCCAGGCTTCCTTGAAGATCTGCCGGCCCTCGGCCGCCGGATCGACATAGAGGCGGAGGTCGCCGGCGGCGATCTTGCCGTCGCCCGGCTTGGGCGATCCGGACGCGTCGACGATTCCCCAAGTCTTGCCGTCCAGGCCGTACAAGACTTTCTTGCCGTCGGCCGAGACGGCGAGGTCGGACACGCCGCTCAGGTATTCCTTGGTTTTCCGCTCCTTGGCGTCCCAGCGGTGGACGAGAAGGCTTTCCTCTCCGGGAATCAGCTCGCCGAGGAAAAGCGTTCCCGCCTCGCCGCCCGCCAGCAGCCGGTAATCGCGGGCCTTGACGGGAAGCGGGACGATGCGCCGGGCGAGACCGTCGAAATCGATGTTCACGGCCGGAACGGCCTTGTCCTTCCCCTTATCCGCGTCCCCGGCGGCTTCGGCTTTATTCTTGCCCGGCTTTTTGCCGGCCGGGCCCTTGTCCTCCGCCTTGGCCGCGGCTTCCTCGTCGCTTTCGAGGGCGAGCGGATCAGGGCCGTCCTTGGCCAAAACGACGGCGTAAAGGCTCCGGGTGATCGGACGCTCGAAAGAAGACAGGTCGAGCCAGCCGACGTTGAGACCGTAGTCGGTGGAGGCGAGGAAATACAGGTATTTGCCGGAGGCGTCCCAGACCGGCATCCGGCAGTCCGACATGCCGTCGGTCACGGCCGTCGCCGTTCCCTTGTCCACGGAATAGACGAAGATCGCCCCGTATTCGTTGCGGAGCCGCTTGGCATAGGCGAGCCATTTCGAATCGGGGGACCAGCAGGGGAAGATGATCCGCTCGGGATGGGCGAAGCCCTCGGTGTCGACGCGGGTGATCGCCTTGGAGGCGACCCGGGCGATCCAGAGATCGCGGTTGGCGTCGGTGAAGGCGATCGAGGAGGAATCCGGCGACCAGGCCGGAGAGTAGAAAAAGGTCGGTTTGGGCAGGGGGATAACCGACCTGTTTTCGCCTTTTTGATCGGCGATCACCAGCTGGTATTCGCCCGAGGCGTCCGAGAACCAGGCGATCTTTTCCCCGTCCGGCGACCAGGCCGGGCTGCGGTCGGCCGCGGCCGGATCTCCGCTGAGATTCCGGGGATCGCCCTTCTCGGCCGGAACGCTGAGGATTTCGCCCCGGGCGCTGAAGACGGCCCGTTTCCCCGTGGGGGATAAAGCCGGCTCGGTCAGCCTCTCTCCGGCCTTGATCCAGTGGGGGCGGGCCCAGGCGAAATCGCCCCGGACGGACACGGCGATTTTTTCGAGCGTGCCGTCGGCGAGGTCCAGGGTGTGGAGACCGCCGCCCTGCTCGATCACCAGGGTGCCGCCGTCGCCGGCGATCTGCTTGGCGTCGAAGTCCGTGAAGTGGGTGATCTGACGGACCTCCCGGGCGGCGAGGTCGCAGGCCCAGACATTCATGGCGTAGTCGCGGTCCGACAGGAAATAGACCGTATCGCCGAGCCAAACCGGTGTGTTGTCGTTCGCTCCGTCCCAGGGAAGCTTCTCTTCCTCCAACGTCTCCAGGTCGATGAGGCGGAGGGGATTGTTCTGGCCGCCGCGGTAGTTGCGGAACTCGGACTCCCACGGCTCGATCATCTGGTAGGCCATCCGCCGGCCGTCGGGGGAAAAGGCACCCTTAAAGACCCGCGGAAGGGGCAGCGGCTCGGGCATTCCTCCCCCCAGGGCGACCGTCCATAGTTTCGGGTACGAGAGCGGGGCTCCGGTTCGTCCCGAGGCGAACAGCACCCGGCCGCCATCGGGCGTCCAGCCGCGGACGAGATCCTCGCCCGGATGCCAGGTAAGGCGGCGGGGCTCGCCGCCGGCGGACGGAACCACGTAGACGTCGGTGTTTCCGTCGTAAGCCGCGGAGAAGGCCACCAGATTTCCGTCGGGCGAAAAGCTCGGGTTGCTTTCCACTCCCGGAAAGGACGTCAGCCGCACGGCGTCCCCTCCCGTGCGGGGAACCGTCCAGAGATCGCCGCCGTAAGCGAAGACGATCCGCGTCGCCGAGATATCGGGCTCGCGGAGCAGCCGGCTTTCCGGCGCGGCCTGGGCCGAGACGGCCAGGAACAAAATCGCGGACACAAAACAGGCGACTAAGGATTTCATGGGGTCCTCCTCAGGGGAGATGGAAATGCCGCCGCGGCGGAACGACCGTTCCCCGCCGGCGTATTCGTTCTCATGGATCGATGATTTCGTACTTGGGTCAAGAAATGATTTTATCGCCCGGCGCGGATCGAGTCAACGGCCTGTGCGAGTTTTGTCATTTAAACTTTAAAAGTGGACTGTTTTTAGGGCATTTAAAGTTTAAAAGTGGACTCCTCCAAAAGGTCGGGATCTACATCCAGAACTGAAGGGAGGCGTATCCATGCCCAAACGGCTTCCCAAGTCCTTCCGGGATGCCCAAGCTTGCGATTTCTTGCGGAAATACCGCCGGGGCGAAATCCGGTTTCACTCCCTCCAAACGATTCTCAAAAGCGGATGCGGCCGCCCGGTCTC
>JAAZPG010000070.1 GCA_012797375.1 Acidobacteriota bacterium | reverse complement strand
GACGTCCGCCAGATCGGCCAGCTTCCAGTAATCCCGGGCTTTCAGGCGGATTCCCGCGGTTTCAAACTGCCGGGTCAGCTCCCGGACAAAGGGCGTCCGGTCGATTTTCCCGCCGGCCGGCATATACAGGAGGATCTCCGGAAACTCCTTCGTGTGGAAATAGCCCTCCTCCTCGAGAATCCGGTACGCTTCGTCGGGAGCCGGTCCGACCGGATTGATGGAGGGGAGAAATCCCGGCAGCTTGTCGGGGATGAAACTATGGCTGGCCCGGAAACGGACGGCCCCTGAGGATTGGGCTTGGGCGAGCCGTTCCCGGTCGATAATGAGGGACATCGCCCGCCGGATCCGGGTCCGGTCGAAGGGCGGATTGGCGCAACTCATCATCAGGTGATAGACATTCAGGTCGCCGCCTTCGACGACCCGGCAGCCCAAGCGGGCCAAGTCGGCCGAAAACGGCATCACGTCGATTTCCCTTTTTTCAAAATGGTCGCGGGTGTAGTACGGGCTGTATTCGACCATCGCGACACGGGGCAGTCGGCCGAAATAGGAGGGATTGCGGGCAAGCCGGACGCCGACGATGTCCAGGCGGGGGCTGCGGATCCAGCCGTCGAATTTGAACGGTCCGGTCCCGACCGGGCGGGCGAAAAACCGGGAGCCGTCCTTTTCGACGGTTTCCCTGGGCAGGATGCGGCAGAAGCTCATGCTTAAAAGCCCCAAAGCCGAAACGTACGGCTTTTTCCAGTGCAGCTCGAAGATGTACCGATCCAGGATCCTGAAGCCCGCGACGTCTTCCGCCGCGCCGGCGGCGAAGGCCTCGCCTCCGACGACCTTATCGACGAAGAACCGCCCGAACGGCGATTCGGTTTCAGGGTTCATCAACCGCAGGAGGGAAAACTCGACGTCGCCCGCCGTCAGCTCGCGGCCGTCATGGAACCGCACGCCCTTGCGTAGATAAAAGGTGTAGCACCGTCCTCCCTCGGAAATATCCCAGTACTCGGCTAAATCCGGGACGATATTGAGGTCGTTGTCCAGCCGGACAAGCCCGTCGAAGATCTGTTGGGTGACGAAAACCGATTCCCCCTTGGCCGGATCGAACCGGGGCAGGAAGGCGGTGTCGAAGTTGCGGATGCGAAACGTATCCCCCTGGGGATCAGGCGGTTGATAGACGTCTCGACCCGAGGGAGAGGCGGAAAGGAACAGGCTGAGGAGGATCCCGGAGAGAGCGATCCGGGTGATAATTCGGGATTTCATTCCGCTAAAAATCATTATAGTCCAAGCCTGTTTCCGCCGCAAAACAACCTCTCATGATAGAGCAATCTTTATGCCAACGCCTTCCTCAAGATAATGAGAGGGAAAACAGGCTATACAAATCCTAAAACCGGGTTTTCCCGGCTCACGTTGTAAATTATTTTTACAAAGACGAGGAGCCGGTCGCGTCGATGACTTTCTGAAGAACCCGAAACGCGTTCCCGCCCCAGATCTTCGCGATTTGGTCCTCGGAATAACCGCGCCGCAGGAGTTCCATCGTCACCCGATACATTCGGCTTACGTCTTGGCAGTCCTCGACCTCTCCGCCTCCGTCGAAATCCGTTCCGATCCCGACGTGATCGATCCCCGCCAGTTTGACGGCATGATCAATATGATCGACGACATCCTTCAACCGGGCCGGCGGCTCGGGGTATTTGCGCCGCAGCGCCCGGAATTCGGCGGCCGCCGCCGTCCGCTGGTCCGGCGTCATATCCGCCCAAGACCCGTACTTGGCGTCCAGGGCGGCGAACGCCGCATCCCGTTCCGGATGGGGCGGCGGATCGACGAGAAAGCTCGAGACAAAGCAAACCTGGAGAACGCCGCCTTTTTCGGCCAAGGCCCGGATCATGTCATCGGTGAGGTTGCGGGGGCTGCCGCAGAGAGCCCGGCAGCAGGAATGGGTGGCGATGACCGGGGCATTCGAGAGATTCAGGACTTCGGCGAAGGACCGGTCCGACAGGTGCGACACGTCGATCATGACGCCCAGCCGGTTGCATTCGGCCACGACCTTTTTCCCGAATTCCGAAAGGCCCCGGTCCTCCGGATCCGCCCGCTCCATGCTGCTGTCGCAGATTTGGTTGTCGGCGGAGTGGCAGAGGGTGATATAGCGGACGCCGCGGCGGGCGTACGTCTCGACAAACGAGAGGTCATCCCCGATCGGATAGCCGTTTTCCAAGCCGATGAACGCCGCCCGCTTGCCTTCTTTCTTGAGCCGCGCGGCGTCGGCCGGAGTCGTCGCTTTCTCGACCAAGGCGTGATGCTTCGCCGTCATGGCCTCGACGGCGTCGATCTGAGCCGCCGCCCGGCTCCGGGCCGTAGCGTACCCCTCGGGCGTCAGGGGGCCCTGACCGGTGAAAACGCCGAAGAAAAGGGCGTCCAGTCCACCCTCCTTCATCCGGGGCAGATCGATCTGGCCGCTGTTCTCCGAGCCGGGCTCATGGCGCGTCCCGATGTCCCAGGCCGGATCAAGCATGTTGCCGGGCGTGTCGCAATGCGTGTCCACGCTGAGGATCCGGGCATGAATGTCCCGGGCTTTCATCTCAAGGGCGGCCTCTTCGTACACCGGTCCGGTCGTGGAGAGACAACCGCATCCAAGGAGACAGAGAGAAAGCAGACCGACCATCGTTATGTTGTTCATGGTTTAAACCTCAAGAGACGGATTATAGCAGATTTTGACAATCCCCCGCCGGAATGTTAGTAATACGCTTCAGGCGAAAGATATCGAGACGCCGCCGATGCCGCCCAAAAAAGCTTCTCTCCTCGACGACAAACGGGTGGCCGTCCTCGTCAATCCGAAATCGGCCAAGGGCCGGTGGGGAAAAGATCCCAAGGCCCGGGCGTATATCCATCGCGTTTTCGGCGGGAGGGTTTACGACCGGGCGGGGACCAAGGTCGAGATGATCGAAACGGCCCGCCGATTGAGCCTGGAAAACGACGTTCTGATCGCCCTCGGGGGCGATGGAACGGTGGCCGACGCGATGCAGGGAATCTTCAACGCCGGCCGTCAAAAGGACGTCATCCTGGGGATCATTCCCTTCGGCAGCGGAAACGCCCTGAGCCGCTCTCTTCAGCTCTCCCTCAGCCTCAAGAACGCGGTCCGGGCGATCCGGTACGGAACGCCCCGCGTCGTGGACGTAATCGACATCGGCGGCCGGATCGCCAGCTTCGTCAGCGTCGGGGCCACCGGTCTCGTCACGTACCGGACCTCCCAGTCCAAGGTCCCGGGGCTGGTCGGTCATCTTCTCGCCTCCCGAATCCTGTTCACCCATCCCCGGCACCCGATGCAGATCACCCTGTTCGACGGCCGGGACGACGCCGGCGTCTCCTTCGAGCGGAAGGATCTCGACCTGAAGGTCTTCGACGTCATCGTCAACAAGACCAACCATTTCGGGTACAGCTGGCTGATCGCCCCGAAGGCGAAAATCGACGACGGCTATCTCGACGTCACGGTCTTCGACATCCGGGCTCTGACCTACGTCTGGTACTTTCCCCTGATCTACCTGGGCATCTACCAGAAGCTCTTGAAGCACTACAAGGTCCGCCGGATCGAAATCCGGGGCGGCGACCTGCATGCCCAGTACAACGGGGAAGCGATCGAAAAACGCGAATCCTTCGAGATGAATGTGATCCACAAGGCCCTCCGGGTGATCGGACCCCGGACCGCGGATAAAGCGCGGATGAAGCGGAACGAGCGGGACGCCGAGGATTTCGGTTTTTAGCTCCGGTTTCCGGCGGCCGGCCCCCGCCGTCCCGCCCGTTGACGGGGCATCAGGATAGCCCCCGTCCGGAAATCGCCGTAGACTCCGGCTTTCCCTTGAAGAAACAGGCGGCCGATCAGCGCCCCGGTCGCCGCGTCGAGCTCATGATCGCTGATCCGCGGGCGAAGCCCGCGCGCGCCGAGGCGCTCGAGCCCCCGGCGTAGTCCGGCCGCGTCCCGCTTCGCCCGGGGAATCCCCCAGACATCCTGGGCTCCGCCGGGATACATCTCGAGGACGCGGAATCCCCGTTTCTCGAGGTTCCCCTTGAGGGCGATGCCGCGCAGCGTCAGGGACCGCATCGGGCCGAGGGTGATGGGGAAAAAAGGAATGCCCCGGGCCCGAAGCTCCCGGTCGCAGGGGCGATAATGCTCGCCGTTCCGGTCCGCAAACGACCTCCGGCCGGGCGGCAGGTTCAGCGGAGCGTCGACGACGATGAGGTCGGGACGGACCCGCGCGGCCAAGGCCTCGATCTGGGCGTCGTCGAACAATATCCCCGTTTCCGCTCCGAGGGCCCGGAGGACGCACGTCCCGGTCGGCCGCCGGGGGGAGCCGGCCAGGTCGAGACCCAGGACGACGAGAGGCTTCACGCCTTCCGGATGACGGCGGTCGTCTCGATGTCCGGCGGGAATTGGAGGTGGGCTTTCACCGTGCACCGCTCGGCCGATTTGACGACGGCCCCGGCGTATTTCTCCGGGAAATCCGGGGGGAGACTGATCGTGATGGACGCCAAGCTGATCATTTTCCCCTTGGCCTCGCGCTCGGTCCGCATCGTCAGCTCGATGCCCGACGTCGGAATGTTCCGCTCCCGGCAGAATGAAAGCACGTAATACCCGGCGCACGTCGCGAGCGAGGCCAGGAATAGAATGAAGGGCGAAGGCGCGGATCCCTCCCCCCCGTCTCGGACGGGCTGGTCCGTGCGGATCGTGAACCCGTCGTGGGAGGCATCGACCCGGACGCCCCCGGGAAACGTGACCTTGAACTCGTTGTCGGACATCTCAAGACTCCTTTTTTTCGGTGGAACGCTTGTTTGGGAAGAGGGCGAGGAGAAAACCCCGGTCCCGGGCGGTCATCGCCGTCCGGCCGAAATAATCATGAACCCAGGCGGAGACGTGATCCCGGTTCGTCCGGTGGATGAAGCCGCGGGCGGAAAGCTGGGCGATGATCCGGCCGATTGTCTCGTCCTGCTCCCGCCG
>JAAZPG010000069.1 GCA_012797375.1 Acidobacteriota bacterium | reverse complement strand
GCGAGCTGGCCGACCGCCCGGAGCGGCCGAAGGCGGCGGCGAGCCTGGTCCCGGCGCTTCACTTGGTCCCCTTGGAGGAGATCATCGCCGAAGCCGCGGGCTTTAGGCCGGGCGGGCGTCCGGGCCGGGCGCTTTACTTCTCCCTGATCCGGGAGTTTGGAAACGAGCATCGAATTCTGACGGAAGTCCCTCCGGCCGAGATCGGGCGGGCCGCGCCCGGTCGTCTCGCCGCCGGAATCGAGCGGGTCCGCCGGAGCCGGGTGACGGTTTCGCCGGGGTACGACGGAACGTACGGAAGAATAAGGATTTTCGACCGCTCCCTTTGAGAAAAATCGGCGCCGTTCCTTGACTTCCGAGCTCCCGGATTTTATATTTTTAATCTAGGAGTCATCGTTGGCGATCAAAATGCGGATCAAGGGTCTGGTCATCGACCCCATATCCAAGATGCCCATCGTCGTCCTCCAGGACCCGACGAGCGAGCGCATCCTTCCCATCTGGATCGGGGTCTTCGAAGCCAACGCCATCGCTCTTAAAATCGAGAACATCGCCACGCCCCGGCCCATGACCCACGACCTGATGACCAACCTTCTCGAACGGCTGTCCGTGGCCGTCGAACGGGTGACGATCAGCGACATCCGGAACAACACATTCTACGCGGTCATCCGGTGCCGCCGCGGCGGCGAGGACCTGGTCATCGACTCCCGGCCTTCGGACGCGATCGCCTTGGCTCTCAGGACCGACGCCCCGATTTACGTCGAGGAAGACGTCGTCCTCCGGGCCCAGAGCCTCACCCTGGATCCGTCGCTCGAAAACCCGGAGAACCTGCGCCGGTGGCTCGAGACGCTTCCCCCCGAGGATTTCGGAAAATACCGGATGTAAGGGGCCGGTCGAGCCCGCCTTTTCCCTCCCGCCGGCCGGCGGAAGCCGTCAAGTTTTCAGTCGAAGCATCAAATAAAGCCCCAAGAGCCCGAACATCAAGGCCGGCCCCCAGGCGGCTAAAAAGACGGGCAGGATTCCCACGCCCCCCAGACTCTTGAAGATGCCGATGGTCGTCCAGAAAACGAGGGCGATCCCCAGGCTGACGCCGATCCCGACAAGGGCGCCGCGCTTGCCCATGGCGAAGGCGAACGGGATGCCGAGCAGGGTCATGATGACGGCGACGAAGGGAAACGAGATCTTCGAAGCCCGGTCCACCTTCAGACGAGTGGTGTTGAAGCCCGTCTGCTCCACTTCCTCGATATAACGGCCGAGCTCCGCGAATTTCATCGCCGACGGATCCTTGGAGACGCTTAAAAAGAGGGCCCGGCCCTCGGGGACGTCGATGGCCTCGGCGTCGAAAAAGACCGGGTCGGGCGGACGGGAGCCGCCGGCACCGGGAAATTCCCGGAGCCAGCCGTTCTCCAGGACCAGGGTCTTGTCGATCAGGCGAGCCCCGGCCGCGAACATCCGCCTTTTCAGGGTCCAGCGGGCGTGGTCGATCTCGAAAATCCAGACCTTTCGGAAGGTCATGTCGGCCGGATTCACGTAATCGTATTTGAAAAAACGGTCCCGGGCCCGGTTGGCCTTCCAGGCGAAACCCTGCGTTTCGGCCGACGGCGGAGAGACATCGTTGATTTCGTTCCAGACTTTGGCCGCTTTCTGGCTTTCCCCCGGCAGGACGTTTTCCTGGATGAAGAACGACAGGCCGCCGATGGCCGCCGCCAGGACGAAAGCCGGGATAAACATCCGGAAGACGCTCACGCCGCAGGCCTTCATCGCCGTGATCTCGTTGAACTTGTGGAAAAGGCCAAGGGTGAGAAGGGTGGCCATCAGGGTGGTCATCGGCAGGCCCAGCTGGAAGAATTCCGGGAGGCGGTGGGAAATGTAATTCACCAGCATCAGGACCGGCTTCTCGTGGGAATAGACATTGTCCAAACGGTCGAAAAACGTCACGATGCAGAAGATCGAGACGACACTGACAAGGATCAGGCCGCCGATCCAGAGATACCGGCGGAAGAAATAGCGGTCCAGGATGTTCGGGAAAGGAAGGCGGAGGAGCAGCCCCCGGATCAGCCCGCGGAGGCGGGAGGACTCCTTCTCCTCGCGCGCAGCCGCCGGAGCGGGGGCGCCGGCCATAAGGGCCGGCAGCGGGCGCTGAACCCATTTGATGAGAAGCGGCCGCTCGCGGGCTGAGCGAATAAAAAGGATCAGGCTGGCCGCGCCGAAGACGATGTTTCCTCCCCATACCCCCAGCCATGGTTCTACGCGGCCGTCGAGGGCCAAGCGTTCTCCGAACGTGAGGAAGACGTAATATGCCAGAATGATCACAAGGCTGATCGTGAAGCCGCTCGTCCGGCCGCCTTTCTTCGTCGAGAGTCCCAGAGGCAGGCCGAGAAAGACGAAAATCAAGCAGACGAACGGGAGGGCGAAGCGTTTGTGGCTTTCCACCCGCAGGGACCGGATGTTGGAATTCTTGTGCCGGACGGCGATCTCATTCTTGAGGACGAGGGGATTTCTCGGCGGAAGGCCGCGGCCGGCCAGGGAAGCCTTCTCCTTCAGGAGATCGTCCAGCTCCGCCCGGGCGGCGGCAAGGCCGGCCCGCAGCTCGAGGATATTCTGCTCCCGGGCCCGCTTCTCGGAGCTGAAGGCGTTGGCCAGCCCCGAAAAGTCGATTTCCTGCTCCATGTGGGCCGAATCGACCCGCTCATAGTACTCCGGCTTGTCGCCGAGGCTCGAGTGCTGGACGGCGCCGAACAGTTCGACGGTCGCCCGTTTGGAGTCCGGATAATAATTCAGCCGGCCGCGGTCCGCCAGAACGACCCGGGATTCCATCGGGCCGGCGTTGAAGGAAATGAACGCTTTTCTCCAGTCCCCCCCGCGTTCGATGTCATCCAGGTAGAGGGCCAGGCCGGGGATCGTGGCGTTGAATTCCCGGGGATTGACCCGGATCTGGGCCTTGTCGAGGGCGGCCTTGACGGTCGTCTGCAGCCAGAGGTAATTGAACTTCGGGGTCACATAGAGGGTCAGGACGGATGTGGCCGCCCAGCCGCACAGGGCGAACAAAAACAGCGGCCGGGTCATCCGGGCATGGCTGACGCCCAGGACTTTCAGGGCCGTGGATTCCGAATCCGAGGACATCCGGCCGAGCCCGGCCAAAAAGCCCATGATGACGGCCATCGGAATGGTGAAGGCCAGGATGGCCGGAACGAGATACAGGAGGAGCTTGGTCGAATCGCCGAAAGAGACTCCCTGGGAGATGAACAGCTCGGGATACTGGAGAATCTGGTTGGCCATCAGGACGAAGCTGTAGACGAGGAGTCCGAGGGCGAAGGGAGACAGGATTTCCCGGAGGAAATAACGATCGATGATTTTCAGGCGGAATGCCCCCCCTCGTCCGGTCTTGGACCGCTTCCGGCCGGGGGACGCCTGATTTTCCACGG
>JAAZPG010000068.1 GCA_012797375.1 Acidobacteriota bacterium | reverse complement strand
GAGCGGCGGGTCGATCGTCCGGATGGTCACCGGGAGGCCCTTCATGACCTCGAAAATGCCGGCGAAATCCCGCCGCTGAAGGGGAAGAAGACGGGCCAGGGCGGCCTTCCGCTCGGCGATCGTGTCGGCCAGGATCATCTCCCGCATCGGCTCGATCTTTCCTTCGCCGAAGAACATATGCTCGGTCCGGCAGAGACCGATGCCTTCCGCCCCAAAGGCCACGGCATTGGCCGCTTGGTCGGGCTGGTCGGCGTTGGTCCGGATCTTGAGGATCCGGACCTTGTCGGCCCAGGACATCACCTTGGCGAAGGTCTGGTAGACGGGGGCGTCCTTGGGATTGAGGGATTTCTGGATCAGGACCTGAAGAACCTCCGAAGGCTTGGTTTGGACCCGGCCCTCGAGGACCTCGCCGGTCGTGCCGTCGATCGAGATCCAGTCGCCTTCGCGGAGCTTCCGGCCCTTGACGGTGACCGTCTGGGCCGCGTAGTCGATCTCCAACTCGCCGCAGCCGGCCACGCAGACCCGCCCCATCTGGCGGGCGACAAGGGCGGCGTGGGAGGTCATGCCGCCCCGGGCCGTGAGGATCCCCTCGGCCGCGTTCATGCCCTTGATGTCCTCGGGCGAGGTTTCGATCCGGGTCAGGATGACCTTCTCCCCGCGGCCGGCCCAGGCCTCAGCGTCGACGGAATTGAAAACGATCCGGCCGGAGGCCGCCCCGGGTCCGGCGTTGAGCCCCTTCGTCAGAAGGCGGCCGGCCTTGATCGCGGCCGTTTTTTCGGCCGGGTCGAAAATCGGCCGAAGCAGCTGATTCAGCTGATCCGGTTCGATCCGGGACAGGGCTTCCTTCTCGGAGATGAGCTTTTCCCCGACCATGTCCACGGCGATCTTGATCGCGGCGAAGGCGGTGCGCTTGCCCACCCGGCACTGGAGCATGTAAAGCTTGCCCTGCTGGATCGTGAACTCGATGTCCATCATGTCGGCATAATGCTTCTCCAGGACATGACGGAACTTTTCGAGCTGAGCGTACGACTTGGCGTCGTCCTTCTTCAGCATGACGATGGGCAGGGGGGTCCGAATTCCGGCCACGACATCCTCTCCCTGGGCATTCATCAGGTATTCCCCGTAGAAGACGTTCGCCCCGGTCGCCGCGTCGCGGGTGAAGGCCACGCCCGTCCCGGAGTCGGGCCCCATGTTCCCGAAGACCATGAGCTGGACGTTGACGGCCGTGCCCCAGGCCTCGGGGATGTCGTACATCTTCCGGTAGGCGATGGCCCGGTCGTTCATCCAGGAATCGAAGACCGCCCCGATCGCGCCCCAGAGCTGTTCGCGGGGATCCTCGGGGAATTCGAGACCGGTGTTTTTCAGAATCGCGGCCTTGAACCGGACACACAGGTCCTTCAAGTCGTCGGCCGTCAAGTCCATGTCGGCTGTCAGGCCGCGCTCCGCCTTCTTTTCCTCGATGATCTTCTCGAAGGGGTCGACGTCCTCCTTCCGGACGGGCTTGAGCCCCAAGACGACGTCTCCATACATTTGGATGAAGCGGCGGTAGCAGTCGTAGGCGAACCGGGGATTGCCGGTCTTGGCGATGAGGGCCGCGACCGTCTTCTCGTTCAACCCCAGGTTGAGGATGGTGTCCATCATTCCCGGCATCGAGGCCCGGGCCCCCGAGCGGATGGAAACGAGGAGGGGATTCTTGGAATCCCCGAGGGTTTGACCGGCCGCTTTTTCCAGCTTCTTGAGGTTTTTATCGATCTGGGCCCGGACATCGGCCGGAATCCTTTTGCGGTTCTTGTAGAAGAGATCGCAGACTTCCGTCGAAACGGTGAAGCCCGGCGGAACGGGCAGGCCCAGCCCGGCCATCTCGGCCAGGTTAGCCCCCTTGCCGCCGAGGATGTTCTTCATTTTCATGTCGCCTTCGGCCCCACCGGCGCCGAAGAAGTAGACGTATTTACGGCTCATGGCAGTCTCCTTGCAAATCGCGGGAATATAGTCGCGGAAATATACAATAAATCCCGAAGCGCGGTCAAACCCGTGTTTCGGCGGGAAAAGCCCTATTTCTCGACCGTGGCCTTGTACTTTTCCAGGCCGGCCCGGAAGACGACCAAAGCCCGGCGGAGGTCATCCTCATTAAGGACATACGCCGCCCGGATCTCGTCCTTTCCTTTCCCCGGCGTGCCGTAAAAGCCCGATTCCGGGGCGACCATGACCGTCTGGCCGTCCAGGCGGAAGTCGGTCAGCATCCAGATGACGAATTTCTCCGTGTCCCGGACGGGAACGCGGACGCTCATGTAAAACGCCCCCTCCGGCTTGCGGACGACGACTCCGGGAATGGCCGACAACCCTTCGAAAAGGACGTCGCGCCGCCGCTCGTATTCCCGCCGGACGGGCTCGAAGTAGCCCATGCCCATCTTGTAGGCGGCGATGGCCGCCCGTTGTTCGATCGTCGGCGGGCACAGCCGGGCTTGGGCGAACTTGAGCATCGCCGCGTACACCTGATCGTTCCGGGTGATGGCCGCTCCGACCCGGGCGCCGCAGCAGCTGAACCGCTTGGAAATCGAGTCGACGACGATGACCCGGTCCCGGGCCTCCTCAAATTCCAGCAGGCTGATATGCCGCCGGCCGTTGTAGACGAATTCCTTGTAGACCTCGTCGCCGATGATGAACAGATTGTGCTTGACCGCCAGCTTGACGACCCGGCCGAGCTCCTCGGCGGTGTAGACGGTGCCGGTCGGGTTGTTGGGCGAGCACAGGACGATCGCCCGGGTCCGAGGCGTGATCTTGGCCTCGAATTCCTCCGCCGGCGGGAGGCGGAATCCGTCCTCGACCTTGAGCGTCAGGGGGACGACCTTGAGGGCGGCCAGCGAGGCATAACCGTTGTAATTCGTGTAGAACGGCTCCGGAATGATGATTTCGTCGCCGGGATCGGCGACCGTGGCGAAGGCCATGAGGATAGCCTCCGAGCCGCCGAGAGTGATGAGGACGTTGTCGGCCTTGAGGCTGATCCCGTAATCCTTGAAATAGCCGGCGATGGCTTGCCTCAGCTCCAGGAATCCCTGGGCCGGCCCATAACCCAGAATGGGGTCGTTGAAGCTCCGGACGGCGTCCAGAATCGGCTTGGGCGTCGGGATGTCGGGGTCGCCGATATTGAGAAAGAAAATTTTAACGCCGTCGGCGATCGCCGCGTCGGCATAAGGCTTGAACTTACGGATGGGTGAGGCCTGGACCGTTTGGCCCCGTCGAGAGATATCCATGGCGAACTCCTTTACCGGGAAATCGTAGGAAATGGAAGAGGTGATTATGGCCCAAATCCCCCCATTCTGTCAAAGGATCCGCCCAAAAAACGGTCTCTTGCGGAGGCCGGCTCGCTGGAGTTAAACTGTTTTCCGCCATGAATCTGGCGCCGGACGCTGTTCTGGGGCATTACCGCCTGGCCGAGAAAATCGGCGAAGGCGGGATGGGAGTCGTCTGGAAAGCCCGCGACTTGCGTCTCGACCGCGACGTCGCCGTCAAGTTCCTGTCCGAAGGCCCGTCTCTGTCGCCCGAGCGCAGATCCCTCCTGGAGCGCGAAGCCCGGGCGGTCGCCGCCCTGCGCCACCCTAATATCGTCACGATTTATTCCATCGAGGAATTCGAAGACGCCCTCTTCTACACCATGGAGCTCGTCGAGGGGACGCCGTTGACCAAGCTCATCGTTCCCGGCGGGATTGAGTTCGACCGTCTCCTGGCCGTCGCCTTCCCCCTGACCGAGGCGATCGCCGCCGCCCACGACCGCGGCATCATCCACCGCGATCTCAAGCCCGGCAACGTCATGATCGAGCCGGACGGGAAGCTCAAAATCCTCGACTTCGGGCTGGCCCGGGTTCTCGAGCCGGTCCTTCCTCCCCTGACGGCCGGGGGCGAGGCGGACACCGAGACGGCGGAAACGGGCATCACCGGGACGCTTTGCTACATGTCGCCCGAGCAGATCCGCGGAGAAGCCGTCGATCACCGGACCGATCTCTTTTCCTTCGGCGTCGTCCTCTTCGAGCTGGCCACGGGCATCCTTCCGTTCAGCGGGAACACGGCGGCCGACCTGATCTCCTCGATCTTGAGGGACGAGCCCCGCTCGGCGGTCAAGGCCAATCCGCGCCTTCCGTCCTCAATCGACCGGATTTTCGGCGGGTTGCTCGAAAAGGACGCCCGGTCCCGGATCGCCTCCGCTCGAAGCCTCCGGGATTCTCTGGAAGCGCTCCGCCGCGAAAGCGCCGGCCGGCAGGGCGAAGAGATCCCTTCGATCGCCGTCCTTCCCCCCGTCGACATGAGCCCGGAGAAGGACCAGGCCTACTTCTGCGAGGGAATCGCCGAGGAGATCATCATCGCCCTCGGCCGGGTGAAGCAACTCCGGGTGGCCTCGCGCTCAGCCTCGTTTCAGTTCGCGGGCGGATCCGTAGACCCCCGGGAGATCGGCCGGCGTCTCAATGTCGGTACCCTGCTCGAGGGCAGCGTTCGAAAAGACGGCAGCCGGCTCCGGATCTCGGCCCAATTGCTGGACACCCTCCACGGCTTCCAGCTCTGGTCGGAGATCTTCGACCGGGAGCACGGGGATATCTTCGCCATCCAGGAGGAGATCGCCCGGAACGTCGTCCGAGCCCTCCAGGTCACCCTCAGCCCCCGGGAAAAAGGGGCCTTGGGAAAAATCTCCACCCGGCACGTCCAGGCCTACGATTACTATCTTCGCGGACGCGGATTCTACAACCGGTACACCAAGCAGGACATCGAGTTCGCATTTCAGCTTTTCACCCGGGCCACGGAGCTCGATGACAGCTTCGCCTCGGCCTTCGCCGGCCTGGCCGATTGCTGGTCGTACATCTTTCTATACTCGGAAAGGAAGGAATCGGTCCGCCGCCAGGCCGAG